>JAFGTN010000042.1 GCA_016934075.1 Pirellulales bacterium | reverse complement strand
TCTGGTGCCTGGAAGACTGCATTCACAACATCCGCTGGATGAGGTTGAAAGTGTGAGGCGCCGGCAATACCAGGCTTTGTCGGAAAACCATCGACTTGACGGCTGATCGGGAGGGCGAAGCTCCTGCTGAGCCGTGAATGAACAAATTACATCGGCTCAGCAGGAGCTTCGCCCTCCCTTTTCCAACAAATCCCAAACCATGTCCAATAAAACTATCAAATACCACATTATATCCGCCGTATGTATCGTCGTCGGGATCTTGGCCGGGCACGCTCTCGCCGATGATTCGGTCATGCCCTGGAAAACCAACCGGCCGATCGTAGATGTCAAGCGGGAACTGATATATAAGACACCCGTGCCGGGCGCATGCGCGGTTTTGCAATACGAATACGTGGGGCCCAAGCTCGAGCTGTTGGAAAGGCGTTGTGGGCACATGCTTAGCGACTTTCTCGCAAAGGAAACCTGGCGCGTATCGAAGGACAACGGCCGCACCTGGTCGGAAGCCTGGCCCATGCCCGACAGCGCCGTGTATCACTCCGGCGTCAAGTTCTACGAAGGTTTTTCGCCCAAGGCATATGATCCACGGTCCGGCGCGCTGGTCGCCGTATGGTTGAGGCAAGTGGAGCACGCGGGGCTTTGCCACAATTTCTGCTACTGGCGAATTTCTCGCGATTGTGGACGCACCTGGTCTGAACCCAAACAGCTTTGCTACGAACCGGCTGAAACATTCGATCCGGCCAAGCCACTGGCCGCCGGCTTTTTGGAAAAAAACCAGGGTTATTTCGGCAGCAATATAATAATCCATTCCAACGGTACTTTGATACACTGCCTGGCCCATGCCAACGCGCCCAATGACCAGCACAACTCGCGCCGCGCCTGGCGCATGGGTTCAATCTGTTTCATAGGCAGGTGGGACACGGCGGCGGGCGATTATCTCTGGGAAGCGGGAAAACCAGTGGAAATCTCGCCAGCCTGGTCCTCTCGCGGGCTGATGGAACCCGAGTTGGCAGAACTCAAGGACGGCCGCGTGCTGGTTATCTGGCGAGGATCGAACACCAAGACCACGCCCGGCCGAAAATGGTTCAGCGTATCCACAGACGGCGGACGCACATTAGCACCAGTGGCCGAACTGAGATACGACGACGGATCGCGGTTCTATTCGCCTTCATCTTTCCACAAAATGATTCGTCACAGCCGCTCGGGCAAGCTCTACTGGGTCGGCAATATATGTCCCAAGCCACCGAAGGCCAACTGGCCCCGCTATCCGCTGATTATCGCCGAGGTCGACGAAGACAAATTGGCGTTGAAGAAAAACACGGTAACCATGATCGACGACCGGCGTGAAGGCGAATCGAGCAGTTTGCAGCTTTCCAACTTCTCTCTGATCGAAAATCGCGAAACGCATAATATAGAAGTCTACCTGGGCCGTATGGCCGCCAAGCCGGGCGATTCTTGGGCCGGAGACGCCTATAAGTATACGCTTGCACTTACACCGCAACCAAGCGAGGAAAAATGAAATGCACCTGATTGTTTACCAACAGTTATCCATGCTGCAGCATCCCACGATATGTGATACTGTGTACAATGGGTCATTCAACGGCCATCAGTTTCGGTGTTCTGCAGCATCAGATTTATGAAACATCGAGACGACTTTGCTGATAAGGAGCGCCGACGTAAACTCGTTTACCTGGGTTGAATCATGAGGAACTGTTTCAACCAGGTCGAATCCTATCAGACGACATCGGTGATTTTCTACAAGCAATGCATGCAGATAACTCAAGGCTTGCCACCAGCCGAGTCCGCCGGGTTGTGGTGTTCCCGTAGCGGGACAGAGGTGAACTTCTAGAACGTCGATGTCGATAGTTAAATAAACGTCACCTTCAAGGCTACGCAGTGCTGTAAGTAGTTTTGATTCCAAGTCTTCTTCGCCAGGCAAGAGGTGCTTTGACAACAATCGGGCGGGAAAAGTATGAATGCGGTCGTTTTCGAGAGAGAACTCGGCTTCCGCGGCGCTGGCCGAACGAATGCCGATTGCCAAAACATCTGCTGATAATTCCACTAACCGGCGCATTGCGCAGGCATGTGAATAAGGCGATCCGTCGTAAGTGTCTCGAAGATCGGCGTGTGCATCGAACTGCACTACCGTTATGCCGGAGAGATCTCCGGTTCCGCGTGCGGCACGAACCAGTGCCGGTGTTACGCTATGTTCACCTCCAACCCCAACTACCAGTCCACCCTGGGAGTGCAGCTCGGTGGCCGCTCGCTCGACACGGTTAAGGTATTCATTGGGAGATTCACTCGTGACGGGAACCACCGCTGGAGCAGAATACCAGTTAATCGTCCGCATGTCAAAACCGAGCTGTTCGTCCCAAAGTTCGACCTCTGTCGATGCCCGCCAGATTGCTTCCGGGCCATATGCGGTTCCGCTCCCGTAGGAAACACTGGCTTCGAAGGGCAGCGGTAACAGCAGGACATCGGCTTCGTGCACTGCCGACGGACAAAGATCGAGAAATGCCGGGCAGCTCATGAATCGACAGCCTCGTTGTGGCCGGATAATTCTTCTAAAAGCGCCTTCACCAGCAAAGGCCATACGGCTGTTGCATCCGCATGGACTTCAGCGTAACGACCGCCTTCGTCCGGGGGCACAAACTTTCCCCAACTTACGCCCTCCGAATATGTGCATCCCGAAAGTCCACCCCAGTGGACCGGTTCCGGGCAGATCCGCACGCCGTATTGGAACCTGGGCACGGGCAACTTCGTGCCCAGGCGCGAATTTGTGATGTCGTAGTAAGGCCCGACCTGCTGTGCCCAGTTTCTCGGTACTCCACCACCGATCGTAAGAATACCCAGTCGCTCCGCGCGGCCGATCCATTGGGAGTATTGCTGCAAATCGAGAAAAGGATTGAATGGAGCAGGAATACTGAAGAGCACGTCCGCCGGAATGCCATCAGGCGGAAGCCCGCGGCGCTTTAGTTCCTCGGCCATGGCCCAAGTAGAGACGTCCAATCCCATCTCGCTGTCGGTAAACGCCGGAATGAAAACCGGCACGTCGTGTTCGTAAGCGCTTCTCAGGATGCCCGGCCCTTGGGCCATTTGCGAGAGCCTTTTGCCTAGCGCGCTGCAGAGGCGCGCAGCCGACCAAACCCCACCGTCCGGACGCCCGGCCGTGAGCACGGATCGCACCAGACGTTCGACATCATTGAGGTTTGCCTCCATCTCGAGTGTATCGTAAATACGATTGTAGCCGCGATCAAACAGCGACTCGTCATCGACGGTCTCGTCGTATTCGTAATGCGTCAATCCTATCGATTCGGTCAGTCCATGTGCGATTAGAGCACCGGTCGCCACAACGGCATTTACGACACGGTGCTCGATCAAGTCGCAGATCAGCTTACCCTGTTTGGCCACGGTCATGGCGCCGGAAATCGTCAGCACATTCCGGCACCGGTGATCTCCGGCCATTTCGAGCAGGATCTCGAAAGCCTTACCCAATTGGCGGCCCGAGAAGGCAGTTTTCGACATAGCGCGCAGCAATTCCGCAAACGAGTCGACTCGTGCTAGGTCCAAGCTCTCCAGAGGATTCAAGCCGTCGCTACGGCCATCATGGAGCGATCTGTGCTTCATTGACGCTGTCTGGCTTTTGGTCGGTATCGTTCAGTGATCTAGAGTAGCCCGATGAGGGCGACAACTCCATGGAAAAACGGATTTCTTCCTTGACCATAATGTCGCCCAGATCTATCTCCTCGCGGATAAAATCCAGAACTTCACGAGGGTCGGTCGTACCGCATGTGAAGATATCCAAAGCGAGCTGCCCGGTATCAGCGTAACAATGCGCTGAAACGTGACTTTCGTCCAAAAGTACGACTGTCGTAAAACCGGGCGGAGAATTGTGTCCGAAATGGTAACGAACCTGTGAGATGACGTTGGAGCCTGCCTTTGTGGCTGCTCTCGCCATTACGTCTAACATTTGCCGGTCGTCGAGGCAAACCTCGGATGACACATTACGGCAATCGATCAGAAGGTGTTTCCCTTTATACAATTCATAAAACCTCCTTTAGGCCAGCCTAAATCGGGACTCCAACCGACGGCTACGTTGCCGAACGAGGATCCCCAGAAATCGTTGGAGGAGGCCCCCTCCCAACGAAGCGCGTAAGTATATGAGGAAATGTCGGTTCCGTCTAGTGGCGAATCGATGCTTGTGTCGAACTTTTCGACCTTCTGACGCCCTCCCCATAGGGGGATAGCCAAATACTCTTGAACTTGCCAACGATGTTTTGGCATGGATCTAGTAAGGTTTGTTCAAAATCGCTTGTAACTCATTTTGCATCTGTTTGTAGGAAAAATACCTGGAGGCAACCTCATAGTTGTGATCGGTCAGCTCGCGTACGTAATTCTTGTCGTTCAACACACGACGGACTTGATCAACAACATCTTCAGTGAGAAATCCATCCATAAGAATGACATTGAAACCACATGGCTCGATGTCCGTGCGATAGATCCCATAACGGTTACAGAGTATAGGCTTCTTGTAGTAGATTGCCTCCAGAAACGCGTTGCCGAAACCTTCGTAGGTGGAAGGGTAAGTGACCAGGTCTGCGTGTTGGTATGCGTCCCAGATTGTGTATTGCTTTTGGCCTTCCTCGTTGATGCCACGTTCATAGTGTATCCACGGATCGGCAAACACGACCGATACGCCCATCAGTTTCGCGTAATTTCGAATTCGCTCAGTATAGGCCTGACCTTCATCACCGGCGCTATGTGAAATCACCAGCTTGCACTTGCCGCTATCCAACTGCCTTACGAGTTCGACGGAATGTTCAATTCCTTTGCGTGGAACCACGCGCGTGGGTTGAAGAATAAGAATGTCGTCAGGCGCCAGCCCGATAGTTTGCTGGAAATCATCGCTATATTCGTCCGGGGGTTGCGGGGGATTCTCGAAATCCATCACGTTATGAATTATCCGGCAAGGCAAACCGGTATTCCGGCTGAATTCCCGGCCGGCCTGGCTGTTTATCACCACATGTTGTATTTCGGCCAGCGGTGGTGGAAATGCAGCATGCAGGAAATCATCCACCGAGTTGACGAGAAAACGTTCCCGCTCCCAAACAAAATCGTGATGATGGGCGATACAATGGATTCCACTCTCTATAACCGTTTCCACCAGCGCAAGACCCAGGGGGATATTCATGGGGATCGTCAGGCAGTTCTCCGCAATAATCAAGTCAAGCTCGAATTTCTTTAAAACCGTATGGAGCTTTTCCTTGATTACCCATGTCATTTCATGTATCTGCTCACTCAATTCCGGAGTACGTGTTTCACATCCGAAACACTCGTGGTTTATCCGATCAATAACCGGGTGGGAAAAATGAGCCTCGGGAATGATTCGTGAGATATCCTCGGGACGATCGGATTGGCCGGCAATATAGAAACAGCTATGCCCCAACCGCTGAAGAACTTCCGCCCACTTGCCAATCTCCAAGCTAACCCCGTCATTCCCTGAAATGCGAGTGGAAATGAAGCCAATACGCTTATTTTGGTTAGCAATAACTTGGCTCATAATTACCTCTATCCCGAAAGCATGCTGTGGCAATACTTTATTAGGGCATATTACCAAGACTTGCTATCTTAGAAAACCCCCGGCAAATGCATGCCGATTTCGCCTCAAAATTCATCTCGAGAATTGATGGAACCGGAACAGGCACCCACTTCAAAACACTTTACACGATGACGAATCTCGCTTCTATTTGCCCCCCTCATACCATAGAATGGTCAGGTATAACGGCAACGGCAAGCGGCTGTGCTAAAAAGCCTATCCTCTATCCTCTGTCCTTAACCAATCATCGCGGACTGCATTATGCATCTAACGCTGCTCGACCTTATCGTGGTTATCGGCTACCTGGCCGGTCTTTCGCTTATGGGCGTATATTTCTCTCGCCGCCAGACGTCCGAAGAATCATATTTCCTTGGCAACCGCCGCATGCCCGCCTTGCTGGTGGGTGTGAGCGTGATGGCCACTCTGATCTCAACGCTCTCGTATCTCTCCTCGCCCGGCGAGATGATCCGCAACGGCACCGGCTATTTCACCTCGATGTTGAGCTTCATCGTGGTTGTGCCGGTCGTGAATTTCATTATCATTCCGGCCCTAATGAAGTTGCCGGTCACCACGGTCTACGAGTACTTCGAAAAACGTTTCAATTATGGCGTGCGCGGGATCGGCGCCGTTGTGTTCATTGTCATGCGTCTTACCTGGGTGGGACTGATCATCTACACGGCCTCGCTGGCCGTGGCCAAGATGACCGGCTGGGACATCCAAGTCGTGATCCTCGTGGTCGGGCTGATCACCACCTTCTATACCACGGCCGGCGGAATGCCGGCTGTTATCTGGTCCGACTTCATCCAAGGGATGTTACTCATCGGCGGCGCATTGTTCATTCCCGTCTACATCGCCTTGCAAACCGGGACCGGGCCGGGCATCTGGTGGGAGACCTTCTCGCAGGCCGGACGCACGAGTGTGCCCGTCTTCAGCCTCGATCCCACGGTTCGCATAACTATTGTGGGCATTATCATCGAGAGTATTTTCTGGCACATCTGTACCCATAGCGCCGACCAGGTGGCTGCGCAACGCTACCTCAGCACCTCGTCGGTGAAAGAAGCACGAAAAAGTGTTTGGGTTTCCGCCATTTTTACCGTCACATTGCTGCTGCTGCTGATGGTTGTGGGTTTGGCAATCTTCAACTTCTACTTCCAGCAGTCCGACTTGCCGATCCGGCAGTTCCAAGAGCATATTGCCGCCGATGCCGACAATAAACTGCCCGAGTTCATCGCCCGCGAACTGCCCACGGGTCTTTCCGGGTTGCTCTTGGCGGCGCTTCTGGCGGCGGCCATGTCCAGTCTCAGCTCGGGCATCAACTCTATATCTTCGGTGGTGGTGACCGACTTCGTCGAACGCCTGGGCAGCGGAGGGGCCAAGACGAAGACACTTACGCTGGCCATGATGATCGCGGCTGCGGCTGGTCTGTCGGGCGTTGCCATGGCGCTCGGCGTCAATCAGATTATGGAAGCCAAGTCCGAATGGAATCTGGTCGACATGGTCGAACGCATCAACCACCTGTTTGTTGCCCCCTTGGGCGTGCTCTTCCTGGCCGGCGTGCTACTGCGCCGCGTGGGCACGACGGCCGTGATTCTGGGATTCATGGCCGGAGTATGCACGAGCGTATGTGTTTCTTTCAGCAAGGAAATCTTCCACTTGGAAACCGGCCTGTCGTTCATGTGGATCATGCCGCTCTCCTTCGTGGTAGGCATGGCCGTTTCCTTTGTAACCGGTTTTTTCCTGCCTCGGCCGTCGAAAGAACAACTCGAATCGCTTAGCACGAAATAACATTGAATAAGAAAATGCGAGACACTTTAAGCTACCAACTGTCCCGCCGGCAATGGCTGGTTGCCGGTCTAGCCGGGTCTCTGGCGGCTACCGGCATGATTCGATGCGGAGCCGCTCAAACTGCTCCGCCCCAGGGTGCCATTATTGGCACGCTTGTCGACGACGTCAATTTGCACGGAGTCGAAGATATCCATCTCCACGGCCGGTTCGCATATCTGCCTTGCCGAGAGGGCCGCCGCCTCACGGTCTGCGATATTTCCGCGCCGCAAAAACCGTGCATCGTAAGTTCCCTGGCCCTTCCGGAATTCTCTCAGATCCCGGGCTTCGCGTTGCATGGAGATTATTGCTACATCGCGTCTCCCAGCAAGTCCGTGTCTGCCAAATCGGCCACCGACAAGCCCAAGCTTTGGGTAATCGACGTTCGCGACAAATCCCGCTTGCGGCCCGTCGGTTCGGTCGCAGTCGGCGCGCACGGCATGCTTTATAAAACGGCTTACCGCAACGGCTTCTGCTATATGGCGCACTACACCGAGAAGAAGCTCTACATCGTCGATGTTCGCCGGCCGCAAAAGCCATGCGTGGTTTCGCGCGTAACCATCCCCGGCGAGAAAGGAGGCCCCTTCAGCGTGCTCTTGCGAGATCATTACGCCCTGGTGGGAACGGTTCGCGGTCGGCCGAATTGCTACGCCGTCGTCGATATCCAAAACCCGCTCGAGCCGCGGTTGCTGCGGTCGCTGTCCGGTCCGGACCTGGGCCAAATGAGCGGAACCGTGCTGGGCGATTATCTCTATGCCGCGGCCTGGGCGCAAAATAATTTCTTCGTGGTCGATCTGTCCAATCCCGCAAATCCGCGAATCGTCAGCCGATTGCATGACGAACGGCTGGGCAAACCCAATCGCTGTGCCGCGATAGCGGACCGCGCCTATCTGCCCATGGAAAGCGGCAACGGCGTGGCCGTGGTCGACATTGCCAAGCCCGAAAAACCGCGTTTCCTGGCCTCCTACACCGACCCGGTGCTTATGAAAAAAACCTACGCCGTCGCCGTTCGCGACAATCTTCTGTTTGTCGGATCGCGTAAAGGAAACAGCCTGGTAGTGTTCGACCGCCGCAAACTGGGATGAATGAGAATGCCGGCCGCTTGCTGCTGCCGGGGACTTGAGTAGTGGACTATAGGCTGTGAGCGATGAGCTACGAACCTTGGGCCATGAGCTTTGAGTCTTGAGTTTTCATTAGCACGAAGGGCTTGTGATATGATAGACCAAGGTTGCCGCGCAAGAGCGGTTACCCTGGGTTACGAGGCTGCTTTATAATGTAAACCCCAAAGGGGTTTCGGAAGTGCCGCCAAAGCCGCACCAACCGTCGGAGCATCTGCTATCATGCCAAAATTATCCCATCGCATAACCGGCCCGGAAGATATGTCCATCTTGACCAACATGAATCTACAATTGCTCGAAGATGAGCAACATCGCGACCGGAAATCCTTACCGCAACTCGAAGAACGAATGCGGGGTTGGCTGAGCGGCGAGTATCGCGGTGTCATTTTCTCGCAGGTTGACGAACCGGTAGCCTACGCGCTCTATCGACCCGACCGCGATTCCATCTATTTACGCCAGTTCTTCGTTGCCCGACATTGTCGTCGACAAGGCATCGGAAAAGAGGCCATGGAAATCCTCGCCACGCAAGTATGGCCGCCGGACATTCGCATCACGATCGAAGTGTTATCACACAACCAAATCGCACAAGCGTTTTGGAAAGCAGTCGGATTTCGCGACTACGCTATTACCATGGAAAAACAACTCCCTTGACGCAAAAGACCAAAAACCCCGACGGAAAAGGCCATTGACCGTGCCGTTGTGTCTGGTTTTTAATGCTAACAGGAGATCGTGTGCATGCGACAGCTTACCTCAACCAATGGGAGACTTGCCATGAATCGACTAATTGATCGACGTCGGTTTTTTCAGAGTGTCGCGAGCACCGCCATTGCCGGCGGCCTTGGCCTCTCGTGGGCGGAAGCCGCGGAACCGAAGACCACTCCACAGCGCATACCTTCGGCATCATACAAACCCAATCCATTCGCCGCCAAACTGCCCATCTGGCAACTCGCCCGTCCGAAAGCGGCCTTGCCCAATTCCTACTTTTGGACCTGGGACCGCCGCTGCAACTGGATGCGGGACGATCCGGGCATGATCGACTACGGTTCGAACGGGATCTATTTGAAAAAGCCCGAAACGTTCGTGGAGGACTACCGCCGGTTGACTGATTTCTCCGCGGGCCTGGGTGTCAAGGGGATCACGATCTGGGGATTCTTGCGAGATAACCACGGCGGCATCGACGCGGCCAAGCGAGTGATCGACTACGCGAATTCGAAAAACGTCGCCATCATGCCGGGCATCGGCACTAACGCCTACGGCGGCGTCTACTATAGAGGCGACCATCCATACAATATGGAGACCTTTCTCAAGAAGCATCCCGAGGTAGCGTCTGTATCGACGCACAAAGGCCACTGCGCCGTCTGCCCTTCGCACCCTCGCTTTCAAGATTGGATTCGGGAAGGAATCCAGTGGCTCTTCAAGGAATTCGAGATCGGTGGAGCCAACTTGGAGAACGGCGATCGAGGATTGTGTAACTGCCCTCGCTGCAAAAAGTTGCGGGCGGAGGCACCGAAGGGCGAAGTTCCCTTTTGGCAAGACCAGTACTTGGGCTATGCTCCCGCGCTGGAAGTTCTTAAACCGCACCTAAAGGAAAAGTTGATTGTCTGGGCCACATACCAGGGCTTCCTGCCCGGCACCGCGCCAACGAAGCAGGACAAGTATGCATTTCTGGGTGAGTCGAAACCGCGGGTATTCGACCGCTTGCCTCGCGAGGCGATTGCGCAATGGAACATGAGCTGGATGATGCGAAAGAAACCGCTACCGCTGACGGCTTATCTGGACGACGGCGCGCCGCATAAAGCACTCAATCACGATTTATGGAAAGAAGGAGCCAAGCCGCCCGTGCCGCGCAACGTAGCGTATGTGACCAGGGGGATGCTCAGCGACCGTTGCCGCACTCACATCAGCCATATCAAAGAAGCGTGCCTCTGCGGATATCGGGCGGGCTTGGAGGGGATCTCGATGTACGGTGAAGTCTCCAGCACAATCGTCCCCTATGCGTTGAACTACCTGGCCTTTTCGCATTTCATCCACTGGCCGGAGGACACCATGCGGCAGTTCGGCGTCAAGACGCTCGGTCAGGTACTCGGTTCGGAGGAGGAAGGCGAAGCTTTTACCGAGTACCTGTCGCATTGGGACGCGCGTTCGCTTTCAGACGCACAAAAGAAAGATGCTTTCAAGCGAGCGGCAGCGCTGAAAGATCAGGTACGCTACCAGGGCAAGGGACTCGACCGCTGGCGGTTCTGGAACTGGCTGACCCTGATGATGAAGGGCTGGGTGGAACCGGAGACGGTGAGTATTACTTGACCAATAAATAGGGTGTGTCCGAGATGCGTCAACCAGGGGCGTTTCTCGGCTCAAGACAAATGGGAAATCCCGCATAAGTCTGCCGATAACAAGCGAGGGCACGGTTTTATATATCCCCACATCTACACACGTTTTGGAATCCGTTCTATCCTTAACAACGTCGAGCCTTGTGGGTATCGTTGCCATCTGGGCAGCTTTGGGGGCGAAACCGCATTGGTTCATATATCGAAAAGTGAACGCGAAATCGGGCCGGAAGGGTAAGCCGGGCTACAAACTCTACAGTTCCGGACCAAACCGGTGCGACGACACGGGCGATTCGAAAGCAAAAACCATTGTCCAGGATGATGTTGCCTTTTTCTAACGGACAACATCCGCGCTTAACAAGCGGCCTTGAAAAGACAGACTCTGTTGCGATTTCGAGTCTCAGATATGCTCCCGGCCAAGTACGGGTTCCTCTTCTTTATTCACGCCAAAAAGAGAAGAGGAACCCGTACTTGGCAAGGCCCAAACCGCCCCAAGCGGTTGGGCTAAAAAGCCTATCCTCTGTCATCTATCCTCTGTCCTCTAACTAGATCGCCCACTAAATTCCGTGAAGAACCATAAATAAAACAGTAGAGGCGGATTTTCATCGCGCCTCTACTGTTTGCGGATATGAAACACGTAGCCTGCAACGTGTTTTTAATGGGTGCCGTTATCCGGCTTTGACGTCGATCTTGCGGGGCTTCAGAGCCTCGGCTTTCGGCAAGTGGACCACGAGCACGCCGTTTTTGAGTTCCGCCGAGATTTTCTCGGTGTCGATCTTTTGGTTGACTTGGAACTCGCGGTGATAGTCGCCAATGTCATATTCGCCGTATACGTGTTCCCGGCCATCGTGTCGCGACTTGACCTCGCCGAAAATCATCAAGTGCTCGTTCTCAAATCTAACTTCGAGATCCTCGGTGGTAACGCCCGGCATATCGCCGTATAGCGTCATCCCATCCTCGGTCTCGACGATATCGAAACGAGGCACGTATGTAGTGCCGCTACGGGTACTTTCCACCGTGGCAACATTCGAATCGGGTTCTTTCTTAATCAGATCTTTCATTGTATTACCTCCTTTTCGAGGCGAATGGTCTTTGCGTGTTGTTTTGCCTCTCCAAGATTTCGTGTACTAACTTGCCTTTACCGTAATGCGTCGGTGCTTGGAATTCTCCAACTTCGGTAGTGTCACGGTAAGAACACCGTTCTTTAGAGTTGCATCTACCTTCTCGGCATTGACATTATGCGGTAACGTCATGACCCGGCTAAAATTACCGAAACCGCGCTCCCGCCGATGCCATGTGCCGTCCTCCACCACGGGCGCTTCCCGCTTACCTTTAAGCGTCAGTTCGTTCCCGCCGGTGACATAGATCTCCAGATCATCGAGTTCCAATCCGGGCAGTTCCGCCTCGACGTAAAGATTCTCACCGTCCTGCCAAAGGTCAAGGGCCGGATAAGACGGGGCGACGCGAAATTCATCATTGGATTCCGCTAATCCGAAGCGGTTGAACAGCCGGTTCATTTCGTGCTGCAAACGGTTCATTTCCGTGCCCACGAAACCAAAAGGTTGCCATCTTGTGTACAACATGTCTGAACCCTCCTTTTCGTGACAATAGGGCCAATGTGTTGAATTATCTGTTCCTACCCACCTGTTAAGAGTTGTGGGTTTTGTATTCCGGAAGACCAAAATGCAACTTGCGTGCCAATTCAATTTGGCGCGAAAGTACGGCAAACCAAACTCCCGTTTGGATAATGATTTACGCTTGCTGAATACATGGTCTCGCCCGAACAAAAACCGCTCATCCGGGCTCAACCTGGCAGAAATCTGGACACTGCGGATGCAAAGAATCGGCCATTTTGGCAGTTGCGTATACAAACTGACTTTACATTAGCCTGAGATCCGAATTCTCTTCTCAACAAATAACTGATAAACAGACCGCCTGGTTTCAAGCCCCCCCAGTGGCTAAAGGGGGGACTTCCATTTCATTTTAATCGCTGTAAAATTATCACGTATGGCCTCCCAGGCCTTCCACCCGGTTTATCCGCATTTGTCGGAACATGCCTCGGCATCCGACTTATTGTGCTTATTTCGCCGCGAATGGATTTGATCGGCTTTGATAACGATGAAACAAAAACGCTACAGCTTTTTGTGGTAATCAGTTCCGATAATTCCACTTTTCAGAGTAGAAAAAATGAGCACAGCGCAAGCATTGCACACCTATCACGTTAAAGTCGGTTTGGCCGAGTGCACCGTTTCCTGCGACAGCGAGCACGAAGCCGTCAAACTGGCCAAAGACGAATTGCGCCAGCAAATGCCCCACATGGGTACCATAATCCAGGGCATCCGTGACAAGGAATTCCGTGTCGACCAGGTCAGTTGACCGCACGGGTCATTTTCCGCTCTTATCCAGACGCGGCTTTAACACGATCGTGACCGGCGTACCCAACGGTGGGATATTCTCGGTCAACGCCTCGAACATCAGGCCTTCGTTGCTATCCGTGCTTTTGACGGGCAGATCGAGCATGGCGGTCGAGAAATTGCTCACACAGATGAAATCGCCGCTTTCGGCCTGATAGTGGGTCTGGCCGGTTTTCTTATTGGTCCACAAACCGCTGCCACCAAAGACCCAATCAAATTCCATGGGCTTCTTCGTGCGGAAGTTGCGAATCCAATCTTGTCCGCGTTGCTTGCGGATTTTACCGCCGGCATCTTTCCAGATAACATCGATATCAATAACGCTGCCGGAAGCCGGAACATATTTGGGCACGAACTGAACCGGTTTACCCACCTTGGCCCCCAAAGCAAGCAGGCCCGCATGGGCCGCCTTGGCGGGCACCCGCGCGGTCAACACGGCTTCATGTTCCTTGGTCCGCCATAGACAAACAAACATCTCCAGGGGCGCCTCGCGCTGGCAAACCTCGCCCACCATAATCAGCCGCTTGCCGGGCTTGTCCAGCCATATGGGTTTCACCTTGTCCAAAGGCAAGAGTTTCTCGGGATGCTCGACCAAAGGCGGCCCCAAACGTCGGGCCGTTTCTTCCGGAGTTTCACTGCGGGGGAGGTCATCGACCGGGGGTTCCGGCGGCATAGCTTTGGCCGAATCCGCTTTTCCACTGTCAAACTTTTTGTCGGCATCAGCCACAGCGGTCTTGTCCGCTTCCGCGGGCTTGGGCGCCGGTGGTACAGGTTTCTTTCCAACCCCGGATCCCTCAGCGACCTGCTTTTCAGCGGGATGTTCCTTGGGCGCTATCGATTTTTGAAGGGGTTTATCCGCAACCCCCTCTGATAGTTCTTTCTCAACAGTTATTTGGCTTTGTCCCTCGTCCCCCGGATGCTCGGCCGGTCTCTCAATTGTTCCGCGTTTAGACACTTCTGACGCGCTTTTTTTCTCGGTCACCTCGGGCTTATTGCCCTGACGAGGTGTACAAGCGAACGAGATTCCCAATCCCAGCGAAAAAACTGCCAGTAAAACAATGTAACGTTTGGTTCGAAGCGGTTCCATCGAAGCCGACTCCTGCTTAAAATCGTGGTGACTAAGGTAAACAGCAATCCTATAAGATAACATCCTAGAGCGAAACGACTCAAGACCGTTTGGCCGGACTATACCCCCCAAAAAGAGATGCATCATGACCTCACCCAAACCAGGTGGTAAATCAGCCGAAACAAAGCCGCAGCCTCTGTGGCATAAATCGGCTCCAAAAAGTGTGTGTGAATTGGACCGAAAACTCGACTCGAAAAAACCCCGCGACATTGAAGCATACCGTGACGCTCAGAAGGCTTGGGCCAAATATCTCCGCAAGCGCAAGGATCCACTACCGCTGGCCAAGCTGCTGCCGGGCAAGACCCATCCGCTCACCTGGGCACTGCCCCGAGATTTCATCGCCTGCACATCGGTTGCCCAGGCGTCTGACGACTCCCCAAAGTTCGATCTGGCGGACGAAGAACAAATTCGCCAGTGGCTCGATAGCGGACCGGGTGACGATGAGGGCGCGGACATCGCCCACGCGCTGGAAACACTGGCATGGTGCCATGCCTTGCCGCGGCTGGCCGAAAGCGAAGCATGGTGGGAGTTGCTCGAAAGACTGG
>JAFGTN010000423.1 GCA_016934075.1 Pirellulales bacterium | reverse complement strand
TAAAAGAAAGCTTTGCGAAGCGAAGGTTTCTTTTACATTGTCTTGACTGATACTAATTCATTGACAGATAACAAGTTAACATCTCTGTGGCGTTTAGATATAAATTTGCCGGCTGCGCCGCCAATTTATATCTAAGTGCCCTTGACTCGCAATTTTGCAAAAGTCCAGTTATAACTGAAAACCGGCAACTTCCCCTCACCTCCAAAATGCCTCACACATACAAATACCCACGCGCGGCCTTGACAGTCGACTGCGTCGTTTTCGGACTCGACGATGAAGACCTCAAGGTACTCTTGATCGAGCGCGGCGGAGAACCCTTTGTCGGCAGTTGGGCTCTGCCGGGCGGATTCGTGGAAATCGACGAGACTCTTGAAGCGGCGGCTCAGCGGGAACTTACAGAAGAAACCAGTTTAGGCAAAGTTTTCCTCGAACAACTTTATACCTTCGGCCAAGTCGACCGGGATCCGCGCGAGCGTGTTGTAACCGTGGCATACTTTGCGCTGGTCAACATCCGCGACCACCGCGTCCGCGCCGCCACCGACGCCCGCGGCGTTGGCTGGTTTGCCGTGGCCAATCCACCTAAACTGGCATTCGACCATGCCACGATCCTGAAAACAGCCCACCAACGCCTGAAAGGCAAAGTCCGCTACCAGCCCATCGGCTTCGAGCTACTGCCACCAAAATTCACACTTCGCCAGTTACAACACCTATACGAAACAATTCTCGAACGCACGCTCGATAAACGGAACTTTCGCCGCAAGGTGCTGGCCATGGGTTTCGTCGAGGAAACCAATGAAATGCAACAAGACGTAGCCCATCGAGCCGCAAAGCTCTTCCGCTTCAACGAGAAAAAATACC
This sequence comes from Pirellulales bacterium, assembly GCA_016934075.1. Taxonomy (GTDB): domain Bacteria; phylum Planctomycetota; class Planctomycetia; order Pirellulales; family Thermoguttaceae; genus JAFGTN01. Next base: position 6,797 of record JAFGTN010000423.1, on the reverse strand, counting down.
GCCGACTTTCAAAAAGCGGCTATTTATTCGAACTTTGATTTTCGTATTGTAGGGGATAGAAATTTCGAATGTCGAAATCAGAATGAGGAAAGAATTAGGAATGACCAATGTCCAATGCTCAATGTCCAATGCTCAATGTCCAATGCTCAATGCTCAATGACCAATGATCAATGATGGAATCTAATGTCTGGAGTCTGAAGTCTGACAACTGTTTACTGATAACTCTACCTAACACTTAAAGTCTCAATAAAATGACCGATTCCCACACCAATCAAACCACCCTCCTCAACAATACTGCCGAAGCCAATCGCGAAAAGCGCATAGTCGCAATCTCCTCGGTCGCGGCCGCCGTATTGCTTGTACTGATGAAACTGGTTGTGGGCATTGCCACCAACTCTCTGGGAATTCTCTCCGAGGCACTGCACTCGGGCCTCGACTTCGTGGCGGCCACCATAACCCTATGGGCCGTACACATGTCATCTCGGCCCGCCGACCGCGATCATACTTATGGACACGGTAAATTCGAAAACCTTTCGGCTCTGTTGGAAACGCTCCTGCTACTGGCCACATGCGGCTGGATAGTCTACGAGGCCGGCTACAGGCTGCTGATCGTCGAGCACGTCGTCGTACATGCCAACATCTGGGCATTCGGTGTCGTGATTGTTTCCATAGTGGTCGATTTTTCGCGATGGCGGGCATTGGATCGAGTCGCCAAAAAGTACGACAGCCAGGCACTCGAAGCCGACGCCCTTCACTTTTCCACCGATATCCTGTCCTCCTTCGTCGTACTGCTGGGCTTGCTGGGTGTTCTCCTGGCCGACGTGATCGATCAGCCTTGGATGGAAAAAGCCGATGCCGTCGCCGCTTTGGGTGTGGCACTGATTGTAATTTGGGTCAGCATCCGCCTGGGACGCCGCGCAATCGACGACCTCCTGGACCGTGTTCCACCCGATATGCACGAAGCGGTTACTAAAGCGGCCGCGGCCGTCTCCGGCGTCGAAGAAGTTAAACGCGTCAGACTACGTCGCGGAGGTCCGCTCATCTTCGCCGATATCACCCTCACGGTCGACTGCGCCTCGCGACTGGAAAGCGCCCACCAATTGGCCGATCGGGCAGAGGCCGCCGTCCGAACCGTTCTGCCCAACGCCGACGTTATAATCCACGTCGAACCCGGAGAATTCACCGAAAATGATCTACTAGCGGCAATTCGCGTCTGCGCCGCCCGACACGAACTGGAAGCCCACTCCATACGTATAATTGACGAGTCCGGTCATCGCTCGGTTGAAATGCACATTGAGGTCCCCGATACGCTTAAACTCGAAGAAGCGCACCAAAAGGCGACAGCCTTCGAAGATGATCTCCGCCGCGCTATGCCCCAGCTTACATCAGTCGTCACGCACATCGAACCCGACGGCGACTCGCAATCCGACCTTACAGCACGTACCGCGCCGGACACTTCCACGGAAATTCTACAAATAGAATCTGCCATCCGTCGATTCGCCCAAACCGAAACCACTACGTTCGAAATACACGACATCAAGGTGCAAACAATCGCGGGCGAACTGAATGTCTCCTTTCATTGCACACTCGAAGCGAATACTCCCATCACCACCGCTCACGAACTGACACAGCGATTGGAAACTTATCTACGAGCCGAGGTATCGCGAATCGCAAGGGTGATGATTCATGTCGAGCCACACTGAAAAATCGACATATACGTTACATCCGCTAAGATTTCCGCTTTCAGACCTCCTCGAGGCAATTATTGCCACTTATATCTGACGGTACGAGTCACCTAGGGGTAATGCGTAATGTAAACTTGCCTGTGCAAAACAGCTTATGGAAAGGAGTTTATCTGCCATAAGTGGGCTTTTGCTAAATTTGGAATGTAGCCTAATTAGTTGTTGCTTCAGGTGCTTAAAGGGAGTTAATCGATGGCTAGTGCCGGAATGGATACAAGCGAAAAACAGCTATCTTTAGACACGGTAGTACAGCAAATAGACGAAATTTCGTCTCTACCTCATATCGCTGTCCGCGTGCTATCGGTGGCCAACGATCCTAATTCGGGCGCGGCTGATCTGCGAGATCTTCTCGAAACGGATGCTTCGCTTAGTGCCCGCGTTTTGCGAGTCGTCAATTCCTCGGCCTATGCCTTGCGTACAAAAATCACCAACTTGCAGCAGTCCATCGCATACTTGGGCCTCAAACAGGTCCGCAATCTGGCCATGACCGCCAGCGTGAGTGAACTCTTCGCCCAAAACGATTCCTTTGGAACATATAGCCGCTCGGCCTTGTGGAGACACCTGGTTTCCGTGGGCATTTGTTCCAGAATGATCGCCGAACACCTCGGCTTTGCCAACAGCGAAGATGTCTTCCTGGCCGGACTTTTGCACGACATCGGAATCATTCTCGAAGACCAAAGCGTGCATGAAGAGTTCAGTAGAGTTATCGAAACGCTGGAAGAAGGCAAGACGCTCTCGTCAACCGAAATGCAACATATCGGCTTCGACCACACACAATTGGGAGAAAAAGTCGGCGAACTATGGGGCTTCCCCGAAGGAGTTGACGTTACGGTTCGCTACCACCATGCATCGGCCAACTATCGTGGTCCCCACATCGCCACGCTGCAATGCGTCGAGGTCGCCAACCTGCTCTGCACACTCAAGGGCATCACGTCGGTGGGTATGAAACTCGTCCGCCCATCGACCGCGACGCTGAAAAAACTGTCGCTATCCAAGCAGGATCTTAAGATCATAAGCGACAAACTCGACGAAGAAATCGAAGCCAACGCCGCACTGTTCCAAGTGTAGGAAGAATCCGGACTTAATCTCCGTGCCATTCATCCCCCACCCCAAAGAATAAAACGAACCAGGGAAGGCCCCATCAAACGGTGGAACGCAAGCAGCGTTCTTTAATTCCGTTTGCTGGTTACCCGGCAACCTCCCTGGCTCGATGGTCTATTCAGCCGGTCGACAATTGATCCCGGTTTCCGTGCACTTTTTTAATCGCACAAACGATATCGTCCATGTCCTCTCGCGTACCAAGCAGGTATCTCTGCTCGATCCAAACGCCCTGCCGGGTCGAAAGAATTTCGCATTGTGGGCAGGAAATATTACCGTAATCCATATTCGCGGCTTTGCTAAACGGTCCAAATGCCCGGTTTGTAAAAAGTGGCTCGTGATACAAGGGGATAGGATAGGCCGCCATCAGAGGCACGCCTTCCGCGGCCATGGCTTCTAAAAAGGTTTCGCGCGAAATACCCAAAATATCCGGATCGACAAGCAGCGAATAAAGATGATAGGCATGTCGCGTACAATCGGCTGTCCGCACTTGTGGCGTGATTCCGTCCAAACCTGCAAGTTGTTCATCCAGATAACGTCCATTGCGCTCTCGTGTTTGCGCCTGATCTTCGAAGCGGTCCCATTGCGCGTTGAGAACGGCTCCTTGGAACTCGCCCAACCGGTAGTTGCCGCCTAAGCAATGGTGCTCGTACCATTTACCGTCGGGCACACGGCCACAGTTGTGTATCGACCAGCAGCGTTGGGCCAGTTCGCCGTTGTTTGTGATAATAATACCACCCTCGCCGGCGCTGACGTTCTTGCTCGACTGGAAAGAAAAGGCGGCCAGATCGCCGATCGATCCTAATCGCCGCCCCTTGTATTCGGCCCCATGCGCATGACAGGCGTCTTCGATAACGGCCAGACCGTGACGCTTGGCCAGATCCATGATTGTATCCATCTTGCAGGCCAATCCGCCCAAATGAACAACAATGATCGCCTTCGTCCGCGGTGTAATCGCGGCCTCGATCGCCTTGGGATCGATATTCGAGGTTTCCAATTCAATATCGACGAAAATCGGCGTCGCGTTGGCCTCGATTACGGCCGACGCGGTTGCCACAAACGTGAACGGCGGCACAATCACCTCGTCGCCCGGCTCGATGCCCAAAGCCATCAGGGCAACGCGGATGGCCACGGTGCCGTTGACCACGCCGATACCGTGTTTGCATTGGTGATACTCGGCAAAACGTTTTTCGAAACGGCTCACCTCGGTGCCCTGCACTTTTCCCCAAGCACCACTGCGCAACGAGGCCAGAAGCTGTTCTTCCTCGGCTTGACCAAACTGGGGCCAGGACGGGAACGACTTGCTACGAACCGGATCACCGCCGTGAATCGCCAATTTTTCTTTAGCTGCGTCAATCCTCATTTTTTGTATCCCACTGCTGGCACACAGCGTTTGACGGTCGTGCTCTCTGCCGGCATAGCGCGCTTTTGCAAATGCGTCCCGTGTCCGAGATCCCTCGATTTGGCTGGCTTGTTCATCCATCGGCGGCCTCGCCCTGTTGAATAATCTGAATTCTTTATGAACCTAATCTGTGCTAATCGCCCGTTGAAAAACACAAGTTAGACCTATATGGAAAGTAAGCGACGCGCAGCGTCGGTTGCTTTATATTGCGTGTGGTTTGCATAGTCGAAGTTATAACCACCTCTGTATAAGGAACTTACGCACCATTGCCGTAAGCACTTGCTATAATTCAAAAAACCCGGCAAGCCGGCTTATTTGAATTAGTAGGTCTAACTTGTGTTTTTCAACGGGCAGCCAATCGCCCCGCTCGGATATGCTCATAAATCTCACTCTAGACCATATTTCCAGGGCCATCAATGGTCAAATCCGTCACGATAATTAGCGTTTTCCGTCATTCGGCTACTATCTACCGGTGGATACCGCCTGCCCGCTGATTTCGAAGATCCCGGTCGGCTGCGGGAATTTAGGCGGTAGCCCTTTGGCTTCCCACCACCAGCGTCCGTTTTGTAGATAGTCGGCCACGCGATTCTTACCGGCCGTACGCGTTAGACAAACATCGAAGGTCTTGCACAAAGCAACTCGTCTGTTATCGGTCCGGCCGAAATTCATCCGTCGGGCATATACTCCATTACTGCCTATCTGGCAATCCACCGGCAGCCACCGCCCATTGGGCAACATGAACTGAGCCCAGCAATGCCAGTCGTTGGACTTGTCTGCCCAATACCCGACGACCGGACGAGCGGGGATACCCGAAGCTCGGCAAAGCGCTACGAACAGAGCCGAAAAATCACCACATTCTCCACATCTGTCTTTCAAACAGGTGACGGCGCCGCCGAAGCTGTTCATCTTCTCATATTTGACGTTGTCAATAATCCAATCGTAATACGCCCTCGCAATTTGCAGTGGCGAATTGTCGGCCGGCTTGATTTGACGGACAAGGGATTTAATCGATGCGTGAGAGGTGGGCGACTTATTCTCGCTGCGCGTATAGAGCCTGTAGCGAGCATCTCGCTTGTACTGGTTTTCGCCGCCTGCTTCAGAACCGCCGTAGCGCGTGTGCAATTCGAGATCGAACAACTGGCTCCGGACCGTAACTTCGTAGCTTGCTTCGAGCGAGTAGGTGCGACGCGGCTGACCGGCATCTCGCGTACCGAAAGCTCTGTTTGCTACCCTGGCCAACTTGTGGGTATCAAAAGAGATTCGCGATTTTGGTTCGATTTTGAGCGAATCCACCGATTGCTCCGGACATATTTCCGCATCGACCAGCGGCAACGGCAACCAGATCTCCAACAGTGTGAACGGCAACGTGCCCATGTCGACTACAACACGGTGCCGAACACGATAAGTATTCGCCTCGCCCAGCCGCACGCCACCTGAAATCTCCCCCTCGGCAGCTTGGCATTGAGTGGTAAGAAATCCCTGCCCGCCAACAGCCCCCAGCAGCGAACAACTTCCGCCAACAAGAAATTTCCGCCGTGTGAAACGACCCATCGCCACGGCCTCCGAAGTTCCGGTTACGTGTATTATCTAAGAATCATTATATCCAGAAGCTCGCATGAGGGGCAAGGAAATGGAAACGTGGGTAATGAGGAATTAGGAAATCAGAATGAGGAAAGAATTAGGAATTATAGAATGACGAATGTTGAAGAATGAATTCGGGGAGTTAACAGAAAGAATCTCTTTTTTCGGCATTTATTCATTCTTAATTCTTTCCTCATTCTGATTTCGACATTCCTCATTCCTCCCCTCCACCAGCCACCGCTCAATCACCCTCAAAACATATTCAACCTCCCCCTCCGACAATTCGCGTCCCGCCTCGATCCCGTGCCATTTCGACAAACAACCGCGACAACAAGTGGCCGTAGCGTGTTGGGCAATAAAGACCGGATGCCCGCGCATGGGCGTCTGGCGGCCGTCATTTTTTGGCTGGGCCGGAGCCAACCGATCCAAAACAAACTGCCGGCCATGTTCGAGTATGACCGGCAGTGTTTTGTCTTCGAGATAAGTATGTTCTTTGGGACCGAGTCGAAAACGGCTTCGAAACGTGCTTTTCGACAAGGCAGCGAATAGATCGTCTTGGTTTCGCATCCTATTTCAAGTTCAACATAACACCACTTTCAGCCGTGATTGAGTCGTTGGCCACCTCGGCGCCAAGCGTGGTTTGTGTGTTGTACTGGGGTGGGATCTGTACGTTCGTGCTGGTGATGCGAATCAGATACAATCCCGGGGCCCCGCCGGGCAACCCCCTTTCCGAATTGGGTATGCTCAGGCTGGCCATGCCGCGCTGGTCGGTCGTTCCCTCACAGGCTTTGATGTTCTCGCCCAAAAATTTCTCCGGCTCGAAAATCACTTTAGCTCCGGCCAGTGGCTGTCCGCGGAAGTTGATGGTGCAGCTGACGGGCGCAAGACCGGTCTTCGACTCCTGCCAGGCCAAAACCCGTCCGGTTACCTCTTCCGCCGAAACGGCCTTGTCACCATCTTTGTCCAGGTTACGC
>JAFGTN010000422.1 GCA_016934075.1 Pirellulales bacterium | reverse complement strand
GGCCGTTGTACGCGGTCTGCGGAAGGGGAAGGGTGGCGTGGAACCTCGCAAGCGGCGACCGATTACATGGGAACGAGTCGCACCAATCGAACCCTACGTTCCACGGGCGGTATGGGCGATGGTGCAACTGCATTGGCATACCGGGATGCGTTCGGGTGAACTCGTCATGCTTCGCAGTTGTGATATCGACATGTCCGGCGACATTTGGATATATCGACCCCAGCAGCACAAAACCGAGCACCTGGACCACATCCGGGCCATTGCCATCGGCCCGAAGGCGCAGGATATTCTTCGCCCGTGGCTTCGCGCCGATCTTGACGCCTATCTCTTCCAGGCTCGCGAGTCCGAGCAGCTTCGCAACACTACCCGCCGCGACAACCGACAGACGCCGAAGTGGCCAAGCCACGATCCCGACCACCGCCGCCGCAAGCGCGGGCGAAAGGGCAAGGCCAACCGCAGGCCAGGCGAGCACTACACGACCAGCAGTTACTACCGTGCCGTCAAGCGGGCGATTCTCGCCGCGTCTATCGATGCATGGTGCGTCGATCATGGAGATGATTCGCATTGGTCAGGCGCCTACAGACAATGGTTGCGGGCCAAGCCCAAGCGGCTACGACGCGAAATCGACGCATGGAAACGCGAACACGGATCGGAAGCGATGCATTCGGAAGCATTTCGCGGGTTCCTTGCCTCGCGTGACTGGCACCCCCACCAACTACGTCACACCTTCGCGACGCGGGCGCGTAGCGAATTTGAGGAATGGGACCCGGTTCGCGCCGCCCTGGGCCACACCAGCCCGCAGACAACTATCGTTTACGCCCGCCTCGATGAGCGGAAGGCCGCGAAGGTCGCGAAAAAGATCGGCTGATTTTAGAAATGATCCTTGAATTGAAAGATATCGTAGGCTATACTTTAATCATGGCAAGCGAAATGAAATTCTCAGCGGTCCAGAAGATGCTGGAAGCCAAGGGCTATCGCCTGGACCGGATCAACGGTTCCCACCACGTCTTCACGAAACCGGGCGTGCGAAGCTTGCCGATACCGGTGCACAAAGGCAAGGTGCATCCGGCCTACATCCGAATGATAAAGAAGTTGGAGGCATAATCATGGCAACGAAAACCCAAGTGAAATCCGGCCCGTTCGACAAGGCAATTCTGGACGCGGCGGAAAAGCTCGTCGACGCCTACGATATCGTCCTGCGCCGCGAGGAAGGCGAATGGGTCGGCCATGCCCTGGAATACCCAGAGGCCATCGGCGTCGGAAAAACCGTCCAGAAGTGCATGATGGAAACACGAAAGAGCTTGTTGGCCGGTGTTGCCTCAATGTTGGAAGCTGGCAAGACGCCGCCCCTTCCGGCCCGACAGCACGTCCGTTCCGAACAGGTGAACTTGCGGCTGACGCCCGAGGAAAAGGCACTGCTGGAATCCCGCAGCCGCGCCCGAGGGTTCCGGGGCATCGCGGATTTCGTGAGAACGAAGGCGCTGTCTACGGTCGATTAGACATGCTCGAAACCACCAGTGACGGCAAAATCCTCAATGACGAACAGGCTGGCGGGCCATCCCCGGCCTTGTCCGGTCCCTCCTGGCCGCAAGCTAACACATATTGATGATGGCGTATTTTTTGCATGGAGTGGTGAACGGCGGTAGAGTAATAGCGAAAGGAGATCGCTATGTACCGTTTGATGATCGCTGTGACCGTTGCGTTGTTTATTGCATCAGCCTTGCCGGCGGGTGATTCCGCACAGACCGGACAAGCCGACGAAGTGAAGCTTCTCCAGGCTGAAGTAAACATGCTCCGGGCAACCGTCAAGGCCCGCGATGAACAAATCGATACGCTAAAACAGGAAAATGAGCAGCTCTCGAAGACGAATGAACGGCTTCGCAAGGTCAATCGACAGTTGGCACAAAAAGCTCAAGACCTATACGACAAATTGAAGGGGGCCAACGGCGAACAGCCCAAGCCGACATTGACACAGACGATCAACAAAGACTCGCGCGAGGCGATGAAAACGGCTGTCGAAAACGCCAAGCAAAATCCCGACGATAAGGTCTATAAAATGGCAGACCTTAACGCGGAACTTGAAAAGGCCGGAGCGAAAAAGGGCAAGACTTATACAACGTTTGACACGCTCGCAATCCAAAGCGTAGCAAATACGTGGATCGGGCGTAAGATTGAAGGCGATTGGATTATAACAGGTTCCGCAAGCAGCACTCATAACGTTGATGGAAAAGACTATCTCGCATTCCGAACGACGCTTCATGATTCGCCGCTAGGGTGGGGATTTGTTTATGTCCCTAAGGATTACGCAACTCCCGAAAATCTCGAAGAACTTCGACGGAATCCACAATCAACACGAATAGGGAGAATTCAAGGACTTAGCATTAAAAGCATTCAAATCATCCTCTTGCCAGAAAACAACAATACATCAGAACCTACTACACAACCTCAGTCGGTGTTTCGTGATCCGTAGCCACTTCCATCTGTTGTCGCGTCGGGCAGTCTGCCGAGTGTCGCCAGTTCTGGTTGCACGTACCCAGCACAGGGCAGGCGGCTGGCTGGCCACAGCAACCGGGCACGGCGTAGGGGCAGGCGTGGGAGGTCGTGGGGCCTGAGGGTCTGAGGGCCTGATGAGTCGGGCGAAAGACGCCGCGGCGGGCGTCCTCGATGATCCGCGTGGCGTCGGTGTAGGCCGGGTGATCCATGTCGAACGTAATGCCGTCGGCCGTCCGATCAATAATGGCCCGCTCAATGAGCCGTACCGCCGCCGACGGGCGTGTTCGCTTCCACGTCGCGTACTGTTTGTTTGTCGCCTTGCTGATTCTCATTGGTGGACGGCCTCCCGTTTTGAGTATGAAATCCAGGTGTCGCGAATCGCCGCAATGCGGCCGGCGGTGACATCGGCGATGTGGGCGTCCAGGCGACGAAGCAGCGTGCGTGTAAATTCCAGGGGGGATAACTCGCCGGCGGCATGATCGGCAAGACACGTTGCACGCCGGCCGATCTCCTCAACGGACGGCGCGGCGAAAACGTTCATGCCGATGCCGATCACCACGCAATGCTGTCCCGCGATAGTCCGATGTTCGACGAGAATGCCGGCAAGCTTCGCGCCGTCAATCAGCACGTCATTCGGCCACTTGAGGCTGACCACTCCCGGCACAACGGTATCGACCGTCCCGGCAACGGCTATACTGGCCACACTGGGCATGATTTCGCTGGCGGTGGCATCCGATTCATTCAGTAGCAGCACGCTCAACAAGATGGCTTCGCCTGGCTGGGTCTGCCATGTTCGCCGGCCTTGCCCGCGTCCACGCCGTTGCCAATCGGCAACGACCACAAGCCCGTCAGCGTTACCCCGCTGGGCGATATTCCAACAAACATCATTCGTGCTGTCGATTTCAGCGAGGCAGATAATACGATGACCAATACGAACCGTTCCAAGATCAGCCGCTATTTCCATTGGATTGACGCTCATGGTAAGTCCCCTGTCTCACAGTCGCCGTCGCAGGTCGTGCAGTCGGAGCAGTAATCCGTGTCGATGGCGATGCACTCCCCATTGCTTTTGCAGCAGTTATTTTCCTCGACGTATCCCGTAACCGTACCAGACCATGAAATCTCACCGCCGGTCTGGTCAACGACCGTTCCGCCAGAAAAGGCACAGCATGTATCGAGGCTAAAACCATCAATGAAAAACAGGCCCTTGGCGTTATACCACGCATCAACAACCCACACACTGGAGTCGCAGTATTTATTTGCCGCAACGCTCGCGCCTCCGCCGGCAGAGGCGGCCCATACAACGAATTCGCCTATCCCGATCAGCAGTGAGGTGGTGGAGAGCGCGTTGTAGGCAATGGCGGCATCCCGGTAAAACGTGTCGCTTCCCACCCATGTTGCGGTCGGCTTCGTGAACGTTATCAAACTTTGATCGCTGAAGCAGCAGTCACCGCATTCGTGGCAGGTCACCGGTTCTTCGTTGCATTCAGGGCAACCGCAGCCACCCCAGAATCGCCGCTTGGGGAAGTTTGGAATCGAGCCGGGAAGAAGTTTGCTCTTGAGATAAAGACCGGGACCGACTTCTTCATTATCAGGGATGGTGCCATCAGATGCCCAATAGCATTTATCCGTTGAAAGTCCTACGCCACCACCCGGTGCTGATACATTCACAGATGGCATCATAGCCATCTGCGTTTTGCCGGGTATCTCCATCCTGTCACAGTAAACATCGGTCAGCGAATCGTCTGCACAATCGATCCAGCGCCGACAGACAACCGTCGATGGTGGTGGACCTACCGGCCCATCGTTGGGCGGTGAATTATAAGGCGGGGGCAGCGGGACGCTTCCACCGCCGCCATCGTCGCCGGCGTTGTAGAACGAGCATTGAAAGCACGAATCGTACATCGCTACCGGCTTGACGAATTCCGCATCGGCCGGAGCATCGCGAAGAGGCATGGTGGGGTAGGCCCGCACGCATACGCCGTCAATGGCCCACACCATGGCCACGGCCGGCAAATCAGCCTGCTTGATCCACCAATCACGGGCGTTTTTTATCACGGAACTGTCTTGCCCACCACACAGTTCGACCTTGGCGGCCTGAACGCCTTCGATTGGAAGACCACACAAACAGGCCGCGCAGGACGCATACGGCGTGCCCGGCACGGCGATATGGGCATCCGGCGGCGTCATGGACGTTGTACCGGCGTCAATCGAATAGCATAGCCCGTTCGAATGCTTCCAGACAATCGAGCCGCTGGCGGGCAGATCATCTTCAAGCACCCACACGTCATAATCGGGGGCGGTCTGGTCGGGGCAAAGCGTTGCCTGTCGGCCGGGGCCGCACGCGGCGCAGTTATCGTATTCGTCGTAAGCTTCGGACAACAGCACGGCGTCAGCCGGTATCACCGCCTCCGAGTCGGTCGGGTCAACATAGTAACAGTACCCCGCGTATCTAAAATATCGCGTGGCGGTCATTTCAGAAACACCCTCGTGGGCAATCCACACGTCAGGTGCTTCGGCGGAATATTGCTGGTAGTCCGGGCAGAGATGGGCCTGCAAGCCGTTGGTGCACTCCGGGCAGGAATCGTAGGGGAACGATGGATACAGCACCTTCCCGCCGCCGGGAAGATCGCTGTAGAGCGTCGAACCGACATAGTAACATCGATTGCCGTTCAGACGGGTCACGGACCCCACGTCCGGGCCATACTCCGTCGAATCCTTCACGGCGACCTTTATGAAGATGCTGTTGTCGCCGGTCGTACAGGGAACAAGCTGGCGGTACTTGGTTTGTGCGGCGGTCGGTTCGGTCGGCTCCGGCCATTCCCATGGTCCCCACCATCCGCCCATGCCGCCGCCGTCATACGGGCCATCATTGCCGCCACCGGTCCCGCCGGCCGTGTCGCCACCCGTATCTGATGTGCAATCGTCGCAGTCGTCAAAGGGATACACGGGATACGCCCGCTGGCCTGTCTTCGGCCAGCAGACCCGCGTTCCTCCGGCCGACACGTACCAGCATAACCCGCCATATTTGAAGAAGCCGGTGCCGGTTTCAGGCAGATCGTCCTCATGGACGTAAACGCCATAGCCCGGATCGGATTCGCCCGCGCACAGCGTTGCCTGGACGTAGTGCTTGCAGGTGCAGCCCTTGTAATGCCACGGCACCGCCATTAGACGCACTCCCCATCCGGCTGATTGGGATGCTCAAACGTCGGCATGATATCGCCGTTGCAGTCCGTCCAGAGCGTAATCGTCACCACAGCGCCGACACCGATAGGACGCAGTGTAATGCCTGTGTTGAGATTATCGACATTCACACCGCAACCCTGCACGCCCGAAGCGGTGTTGTTGGCCTCAAAGTCGTTATAGGCAACGTCGATCGATGTGGATGTTCGGCCCCCATCCCTTGTAACCCATGTACCGCTGATGTTGGGCGTCTGCTCTGCCCATTGGTACGACCAGCGATTAGACCCGATGCTTGTGGAACCGGTGATTTTTGCTTTGAACGATTCAGCGGCAATGTAACCAAGGCGGATCACGCACCATTGAACGCCGGTTTCCGTTGGCGTTGAAAGCAACGCCGCCGATCCTCTCGGAGCGCTGACCAATTGACCGGTTGCCGCGTCGAGTTCGACGGTTCCATGTCCAACATCTAAAATGTTCACCTGTGCGGGACAGGCACCCGCAAGGCAGGCAGCGTTTGTGGAAATCACACCATCCGCCATAGGCTTGAGCGCCACACCCCACCGTCCGGGGATTTTTTCCTCACTCACACTGGAAACAGCTACGATGTTGACTCCAAGCCGAAATAGAAATTCATTCAGATTGTCGTCTGCGTTGATGATCGGACCATCAATGACGACAGCCGTACCGATAGCGATATCCGCACCACTGGCATTCTTGGCCATCAAAATATCGGCGGCATACGGGCGACTGGTCGCGGATCGAACACCCCGCCGTCCACTGCCATGCGCGTGCGCCTTGGCCGCGTCGATCATGGCGTTGTAATCGGACGCGGGCGGATTAAGCGGCGCGCCAGCTTTGACTTTGCGGAACGGTGCCATGTTTCAAAAATACTCCCTACGCCGGAACCGGAATCTTGAGCTTCGACCAATCACCAGGATCGTAAACACGCTCCACATGAGCAGACACAGGGCGTTTGATGATGGTCTTCTTGGACGTGTCTTCGATGTTCTGATACCGTACCCACAGCAGATTCCACCCCATCTTTTCAGTGACAGTTACCTGTCCTAAGACCTCATTCGTTATATTGGGGCTTCCCGCGAAGTGATATGTGAATACCACGATCCCATCCGCTCGCGGTTCATCCCATTCGGCATAAATGAACAGGCATTCGCCGAGGGCGAATGTCAGTTGTTGCCCCGTCTTGCTATCCTCGAAGGTGACAGGAGCATTGTTGTACGACGGCGACAGGGCGTATAAGTCCCCAAGGTCGGGGTAGTTTCCCGGCCCCCTGTACAATCGCGCTGTGAACCTGAAATCAGCCGCGAAGATATCTGCGCCTTCAACGCCGTTATCCGTGACGCCAATGAGCTTGTTGTAATTCGGCCCACTGTCGCCCGCCAGGCCGTAGTTCGCGATGGTCTGCTTGCTGACTATGGCGTGTTCCGTCCCGCCGCCCGTACTGCCAGACAACAGAAACGTACCATCCACCGAGACTTCAGGCTCGATCATCGTTGGGGGGTTGTAGCGGACAGACGCTTCCCATTCGCCGGTATCGGTGATTTCGTCAACCCATGTACAACGCAACGACGGTTCGCTTTCGCGATACTTCCCACCGTGCATTGCCGGGGCCGTCGCCATGACTGCCGTTTCGACGGCCGAATCATCAGACGTTCCACGAACGATATAGTCCAGTTGGATTGACTTCCCGGATTTTGATCGGCTGGTTGCCGCTTCATCAACTGTGATTGCCATGCGTCCCTGTCCTTATCGTCTCTGTGCGTTCCATGCACCTATCCCGCTGAATACGTCGGGGTATACTGCCGTTCGAGAATGGCACGCGTGTTACTTGCCGTTTGTTTGGTAGCCTCGGCAATACGTTCCTGAACACCGCCGCCTTGAAGATCAAGCGTGCTTGTCAGATTGAAACCACTCGCCACGCTGATACCAACATCAGCCACCTTGTTCATGGCCTCATTCATATCCAGAAGCTTGCGGCGCAAGTCGAATTCCCGTTTGACGAGTTCCAAACTCTCACCGGCTGCCAACGCCGCCGCTATCGCTCGCTGACGTTGAAGGTCAAGTTGTGCCCTATCCAGTTCGACGCCCTTCAGATTGATTTGCAACTGAAGGTCTTCTATCGATTCCTGGCGGGATTGATTAGCGGCCGTGATTTCGGCCTTTCGCCTGGCCTCTTCGTCAAGTTGTCGCTGACGTTCGGTGGCAAGCTCTTCCTGGGCCTTTTTCTCGGCCGCCGCCAGTTCCAACCGGCGCGCCTTTTCGATTTCGTCCAGCGTGGCTTGTGATGCCGCGTTCGCCTGGGCGGCCTTGGCTTCGTAATCGTACCGTTCATTGATGAGGGCGAGTTCACGGGCGTGTTCGTCTTCCATGGCCTGAAGCTGAAGTTGATGAACGCGCCGCGTCCATTCCTCTTCAGCCGCCGCCGCGCGTTGACCCGCAGAAATCTTCTGTTCAAGTTGTGACTTTTCGTCGGTAGTTTTGCCAGTGATAGCCCCTTCGTCACCGGCATGTAATGATCGTAAGCGTGCAAAATCAGCCTGAATCTGTAGGCCGTAATTTCGGTACTGTTCGGCCAGTTCTTCCTGGCGACGGGCCTCCTTTTCGGGGAACAAGAAGCCGGAAAAGTCACCGCCTTCTTGTAGTTCACGGAGCACCTTCTCTTGGTTCATTCTGGCTTCGTTGATTGTACGTCGCAGGTCTAACTCTGCCGCCGTGCGCATTTCCTTATTGACGGCCTTCTGTGCCTCCGCAACGCCACTGAGTGTACCGGCCGTTTTATCCAATTCGATGCCAAGGTTGCCATAACGCCCTTGTAGCTTGCCGACAAGCGTTTCGGCTTCCTTCATTTCTACGTTATTCAGTTGTTGTTGCTTTTCGAGTTCAGAAAGTCGCTTCAGGCTCTCCAAATCTTGCGCACGCTGTTTGTCACCAACAGAAAGCGCTTGCCGCTGCGCTTCGACACGCTCCCATGTAGCAGCCCGCAAACTTTTGATTGCCACAACCGCGCCGATAGCCGCCGCCGCAATCCCACCGATGACAAGGGCCGCTGGATGCGCCGCCAGAAATGTAAGCGCCTTCGTCAGTGCCCCTACAGCGCTGACAGCGCCGCGTACCACTGAAATCATGACCCCCACGCCGGAAACGATCTTGCCCAACACCATCAGGCCGACGCCAACCGCCGCCACGCCGGCGGCAACCTTGGCGATGGTGACTATCAAATCCCCATTTTGTGAAATCCAATCCGCCGCCGTGGTGATCCAGTTTCGCGCCTTCTCCACCAACGGCGTGATGACGGGCAAAAGCTTCATGCCGACTTCCGCCGCCGTGTCGGTGATACTTGCCTTTAATGCCTTCATTTGATTGGCGAAGCTATCACTGGTCCGAATCGCATCGCCCTGTGCGGCCGTCGTGCCTTCCAGGATGATATTCAAACGGGCCATGACCTTCTGTTGCTGAGTCGCCGCCGTCGGATCGATGCCTTCATTCAAGAGTTGCTGTTTGACCGCCGTTTCCGAAACAATGACGCCGTACTTTTTCATCACTTCGCCGGAACCCGTCATCGCGGCTTGCAAGTCGCGCATGGCGTCGGCGTCCTGCATGTTGTTAAAGCTCGCCAGGTCAACCGCCAGCTTCGTAACCGTCTGGCTGAGTTCCCGAGCTTGGGCCGGATCGAACCCAAGCGGAACGAACAGGTCTTGTGACCCGGCCAGAAAACCGGCCACTTCCTTTTTTGACCGCCCCACCTGTTTGGCGAAGTCGTCACCCCACGCTTTCATGTCGCGAGCGGAATCGCCGAAGACAGTGTTGAATTTACTCATCGTCTCTTCAAGATCGCTCGCGGCCTTGATGGTGGGGATAAGCGCGCCGACACCCACAATCCCCAAGCCGGCTATCTGCTTGCCAACTTGCCGTATGGACGCACCCCACGCCTTGAGCTTGCCCGCGGCCGAACGGAGACCACGGGCAAGCTTGCTATCGTCGGCGAATAGTTCAACATACGCCCGACCGGCGCGAATGCCTGATGCGGATGGCATAGTTATGGCGTCCTTTCGGCAATCTCGGTTGCATCGTTGTGGGTGGCCTGGGCTGACGGTTCCGCCGTGGCTTTCTCCAAGTCAATCCGATGGTTCCAATCGAACTTATGCAGTGTCCAGCCGTCGTATCGCCCGATCCAGAACCAGCCACACGGCACCATGGCGTTACGTTCGCGGTCGTAAATCCCTCAAGGGTATCCTGTTGAGCTAATAGCCAGAGGGCAGCACGAGCTTTATGCTTGCAGAATTCCGGTTCCCATCGAATCGAGTCTATCTTGCCGCCAGACTCCAACCCCTTGTCATACACACGTAAATATCGCCCCCCGCCATCCTTTCCACGTCGGCCGAAATATACAGCCCGGCCCTCATATTCCCCTGATCGTGTACGTGGTTCGTCTGGTTTCCAACGTCGGAAGCCGGAAAAGTTCCCAGCCATAGCAGCATCTTTCACTTGATCTAATGTCACCGACCGCCGGAAATCATCAAATGCACAATCAAGTCTGGTTGCAAGGCACCAGAATTTATAGCAGAGATCGCGAATCAGCAGCCAAAGCCGCTCAGCTTCCAATGAATCGCACGCCTCGCCAGGTATCATGACACACGAGCGGCCGTTATGAATATCATCGTTACGCTTACGGGTTGTGTCGGTGAACACACGGACTCCGTTGAACCATTCATAGCCAGAATCATAACGATACATACCGTAGTCCCTGCGGATCGGCTCAGCCTTGAATACCTTCGACAAGTAGTTAACGAGCGATAATGTTTTCTCCCAAGGCACCGTCCCTTGAATCCAATGTACCGATACCTCGGAGCAAACATCCTGACTACAATCTGATATCTTTTGGCACTTTACCCCCCCTGATAGTAAGGGGGGGGCGGTGGCGGCCGCCGTGCTTCGCACGGCTTGCCGCTCTTCCGCCGCATCCCTCATGTCCCTGATACCGAAAAGTTCCCCGTCTACCTCTTGCTGTCCTGTTTGTTCGTCGATAATATACATATCTAAACACCTTTCGCATTTATGCGGAAACCCAACACGAAACGCATCCACGTTTCAGAATTCGAGCCGCTGGAAGCTGACCACTTCCGGCGGTTCCTTTTTTGTCATCTCTTAACCTTGTAAGTCTGTCCGTCTCGTCATCGCTCAGGCCACCGTGTCCGAGCTCGTCGCCGCCCCGGCCGACCGCTGGGGCCCTGACCCTGCCCGCGAGCTTCTTCCCCCCTCTGCGGCGGCTTTGGACGGGGGCTGGTCTTTGGAAGTTTGTGCATCATTGGAGGATTCAGCAGGAAGGGAAGAACCGACACCGCCTTGCTCGCGGTCAGGGCAACCCAGCGGCCGGCACGACGAGCCAGACACGACGGCCTTCGCTCGTTGTAGCCGCTTTGCTTCGCCCTTCAAGACCCCGTAGATACGCTTCGTGATCGACTGTGCCCGCACGCGATCAATCGGGCCGTGAAGCTCAACCGCCAACATCACTTGCCGATGAAGCTCCTTACCGAAACCCGACTCATGCCACGCCTGCGTAAGCAATTGCTCTATGAAGTCAGACCACGATTGCGGAACTGTGACGGATTTCATGCCACCCTGAGTTTGGGATTTCCCTAAATCCTTACTGATACTTCCCTTGTGATCCGCATCATTGGGCCAGTAACGCCCATCCCCCCGATTATCGATCTTATGCGGCGAGAGGTCTCGCATCGCTGTGAAGGGGCCGTTGGGAGGTCAGATCAGGAAGTTGATGAATCGCCAGGAGGCCCAGGGCGTGGGCAGATGTTCATGCTCGACGTAGAGTTGCGTTCGCGGGTCGCCGGTGTCGCGGGGCGGATCGAGCGTTTCTTCCTGCGGCCGGCGGCGAACGCTGACATGCTGGCGGGAGACGGCTTGGTTGGTGGAGTCGCGGTCGGGCGATAGCGGGTCGGCGGTGACGTTCCGCCGCGCGCGGCCGAACGAACCTCGCTGCAAATTGCGGCGGTCGACGCGTTGCAAGGCGCTGTCGGCGGAATGTAGGACGATCGCGTTCATGAGGGCGGCCGAGTGTCGCGGCGCGGACAGCCGGCCAAGGGCATTATCGTGTCGTTCCGGGTTGGCTTGAATGGTCGCGGGGAAATTTTCGCGGCCGGGTGAGGCGCGGGGCGGCGGTCAATGAAGGTCATGCCGGAAAGTCGCTGAACTTGTGCGAGGTGAACAGGTAGACCTTGGTGGCGGGGTCTTTCCAGGCGTCGTGGGGCAGGCCTGCCTTGTGGCTGCAGCAGAACCCCAGGAATTCCTCGGTATTCCAGCCCTGATCGGTGGCGACCTCCGGCAGGAAACAGCCCGACCGGTTGCCGTGCGTGATGTAGATGCCATGCGTGCCGAGT
>JAFGTN010000421.1 GCA_016934075.1 Pirellulales bacterium | reverse complement strand
TTCGATGCGGGGTTGGGCTTGGTGGGACGTCGGACCTTGGGTACCACGGTCGCCTCGGCCAACATGGCCCTGAGTTTCTCGAGGCAATCGGCCACATTTCTGCCCGCGTCGCGAAAACGCTGGCTGACTACGAGAAAGTCGCCCTCGGCGGTCAGCCGGCGTCGATGCCTGGCCAAAAGCCGACGCCGCACGGATTCCGGCAGCGCGGGGCTCTTGAGAATGGCCCAGCGGAGTGTGGCCTTGGTGTTGAGTTTGTTGACATTCTGCCCGCCGGGGCCGGAGCTGCGGGCAAAGGTAAACTGAAACTCCTTGAGCGGGATTTTTAGTTTGTCGTCGACAACGAGCATGGCGGTTTATCTTCTCGGGCTGGGCTTGAGTGTAATACAATCCAGCCCGAACATGTAGGACTTCTTAGCTTCGGGATTGGCGCCTACGATCTCGACTGTCAAGGTGTGCTTGCCCTTGCTCAAATCCATCGTACCCAAGTTGACCGGTCCGGTGGGTACTACTTTGGGATCGTAGAGATCGATGGGTCCGCCCAGTTTCTTCCCATCGAGCGACAATTGTACGATGGCGTAGTCGGGCGCTTTGGTCATTTTCAAAGTGAGCTCATATTTACCGTTTTTTTCAGCCGTCACAGCCAGATTCAGTTTACCGCCGGGCTTGGCCTGCGTCCACCAGAGATGGTCGTCTTTCTCCCATTTACCCCGACCGAAAGGCACCATTATTTGCCTCATGACGCTTCCCTCCGAAACGTCGATGATATTGAAACCCGGGACCTTCGGTACCGGACGTGGCGATTTATATTCAACCGGTTGCAGGGCTTCGGTCGAATCGGGTCCGTGGTTGGCCTTGGCGCCGGGGCGACCGTACCAATACGAAGTGGCAGCGTAGTCGATTTCGGTCTTTCTCCAATGCCAGACTTCCATGTCGAAGTGGAACGACTTGTTGAAAGGTATGGCATCCAGCAACCGCACGCGTGTATTGGTCGTGTGACCATAGTTGCTCGGTCCCTCGGCACGCGGTTGTGCGTGGAAGGGCGACTCGAAGAACACCGGCGTGCACCAGGCGTAGCCGTAATAGTCTTCGGTGCCGGTGCCGAAATGCGAGGGGAATTTTTCGCCGTCTATGTAGATTTTTTCGTCACCTTCGCCCCACCAGGCCGGATCGCGGTTGAATACCGCCAAAGTATCGCCCACAAAAACGCCTTGGCCCTTGACGGTAATATAGTTCCAGTCTCGTGCCGCCCGGCCGCCGTCTTCGGTGGGGATGTTACGCTCCTGGTGCCAGGTGGTGTGAAAGTGCAGGGAGTGGTCGTCCCACTTCCAGGGGCACGTATCGATGGCCAGATCCATGGCCTTGACCGATTGTTTGCCCAGGTTTTTCACGCGGATTGTGCAGGATTCCTTGTAGGGCATGACCCACCAGCAGGTCATCTGACCGTCCTTTTCCACTTTGCGATACCAGCCCGTAAACGCATTCAATCCCACGCCGCTGCCGAAGAAATCGCTCAAGGGGCACCACACGGTCTGCTCGCCGTCGAACTCCATCACCAGCACGGTGCTGCGCAGGGCCTGGGTAAGGTCTTCGGCTTCCAGTCGGCCGGTGAGGCGGCAAATGGCGGCGGGACCGTCGAGCGTTCTCACAAGTTCTTCGCCGGCGGGAATCGTCAGTTCGGGCACGCCCATCGTGTAGACATCGGCAGGCATCACCGAGTCAGGTTTCAAGAGCGTCTCTTGCAGCTTGGCGATTTTTTGCTTGGCCGCCGCAAGTTGCTTGAGTGAGAAACTTTTCACCTCTGTGCCGGGCGTGTAGGTGCGGTAATTGATCTGATAATAGAGCAGGTCTTCGGCTTTCCCCGTGAGCTTATGATTGGGGCGGTCGAAAGTGACCTTGCACTGCTTGGCGTAGGAGATGGGCAGATAGATGTTGCGGCCTCGTGAGCGCGGCGAGGAAAGCGGGGGGCCGACCAGCGTGGTTCCGCCAACCAGTTCGTCTGCCCGGGCCTCGATAATCGGTTCCGACGCGCCGTCGATGTAAATGCGAATTTTGCCTTTGTATGCCTCATCCGGTGCGGTAATCCACCAACGCACAATAGCGCCGGGCCCCTTGGCGTCCATCATCACCCATTCCTCGCGGCCGTTGTTCTTTTCACCACGCACGAAGGACGAATTGTCGCCGTTGGCAAACCAGTTAGGTTTGTCGGGAGCTTTCGATTGCCGATCGTAGCTGCTGGCCTGTACGCAGGTATAAGCCGGTTGGGGCAAAGAAGCCAGACCGGCGCGGTCGGTCATCTCGTCCAGTAGCGAGTCCAAAGACACCGTGGCGGCCGGAACGACGCCAACCGATAAAACAACTAACACAAAAGGTAGGAAACATAATCTGGCATGCATGGTCGTTCTCCTGAAAGGTAGTATGAGACGTGAAACAATATGATAACCGTTTCGGCCGAACATTGTGCGTCAAAAAATTATGATTTTGCGACGAGAGAACTTGATTTTTGTCCGAAAACCAATATGGCTTACCCGTAAATCACATCGCGCATTGGACTTACGGAACGACCCCCCCTTGTTGTCGAGAATGCCAAACACGTTTTACAAGCGGGTATCCACTTGATCACGGCGTCCGACTTTGGGCAGGGCGTGCCGGCTGGTGCCGGGGTGGTGCGCCGAATCTTGTCGTCGCCGCACGGGCCGTTTGCCAAAAAGCTCGTTATGATCGCCATCGTGCGAGAATCCACAGCGAACGATCTCGTCATCCGCAACCTCTTCGCCGTCATCAGATCGATTTCTGGTTGCCCAGGCCAGTAGTGCCGGCAGCATGATTAGTGAGGCGAAGAGGCAGCAGCTCACGCCGATAGTCAACACCCGGCCCAGGCTTTGCAAGCCGCGGTGGCTGGCGATCATGAGGCTGCCGAAGCCGATCATGGTCGTCAGCGATGTGATCAACACGGCGCTGGCTGTCGAGGCGCTCATGCGATATGGACCACTTTGCCGTCGGTAATCGTGTATCACATGCACACCGTCGTCGATACCGATGCCCAGTATAAGCGGCAACACGATCATATTGGCCGGATTCAGGGGGATATCGAGCAAGCCCATCAGCCCGAAGGTTTGCAGCATGCCCAATCCCAGCGGTGCCATAGCCAACATTGTGTAGGCCAGCGCATTGAACGGCATTGCCCAAAAGCCGTCGCGGAAGCTGCAAAAATCAAGCAGCAACACCACGGTGATTGCCACCAGCGCCAACAGGGCTGCTTTTTCATAGCTGGCCTTCATTTGCCGCGAGGCCTCGTAGGTCTGTAGCGGGTTGCCCGTTGCTTGAGGATCGACACTACGAACGTCCTTAACGAATTTCTCCATCTCATCCATGTCCCAGATGTCGCCCTTGGAATATATGCGCAGCAGGTGGCGGCCGTCCTGGCCGACAAAGCGTGTCACCAGGCTCTTGGGCAAGTCGTCCAACTCGGGGGGATTGGGATCGGCCATGGCTCGCAGCCGATACAAGCGACTCAGCAGATCGCCGGCAATGCCGTGTTGGTATTCACGCAAAAGACGGTAACACTGCTGGGCTGTAAACGAGCGAAGGATCTCACGGATTTGTTCAAGACGACTGCGGACCTGAAAATCAAGCGAGCCGGATCCCAGGAGCATCTGCGCCCGTCCCAAAACACGGCCCAAATCGGCCGGCGAATTGACGGGTATTTCGGGTGGCCGCTCGGGCAGATTTTCCAGATGCCCGCGGATGCGTTCTATGATGGGCCGCTTCTGTTCGTGGCCTTCGGGCAGGAAAGAAACAATTTCTTCGACGTGGTCGACCGATTTCTTTTCCAGAAATTTCGCTTTCCGCCGCAACAATTCCTCGCGGGTTTCGGCGATGGAGAGGGCGAACCAGACGCTCTTATCGCTCTTGGCCAGGAGTCTTTGTTCGCACTCGACGCTTTCGAGCCCTTCGGGCTGAAGGTTGAGCAGGTTGTGGTCGTATCTGAGATACTTCAATCCACCGCCGACCATCACCGTACCCACCAGCGTTACAATCAGTACAACCAGCGGTTGACGGAACAAAGGGCTTATCCAACCGTGGATATCCAAAGGGGCGGGCAAAATCTCGTTTTTCCGCTTAGAATCCATAAGATGGATCATGGCCGGAAGCACAACGATCGTTCCCAAGCAACAAAGTAAGATCCCACCACCGGCAATCAACCCCAACTCGGCCACACCCACGAAGGTGGTGAATCCGGCCATGAAGAAAGCAATGGCCGTGGTTATGGCACCCGTGGTAATGCCCGGCCCCACGCCTGCGGCCGTCTCGATCAGTGCTTCGTCGCTTCTGCGTATGGTCTTGCGAAGTTGCAAATAACGGGCCACATAGTGAATGCCGAAATCGATGCCCAGGCCAATGAGTATCACGGCAAAGGCAATGCTGAGGATGTTCAAGTGCCCGATGGTCAGTGTGATATAGCCGAACGACCAGGCCAGGGCCAGCAGCAGCGAGCCCACCGTTACCAACGGGTGTCGCAAACCGCCGAAACCGGCGACAAACAAACAGGCTACGCCGAACAGCGACAGCAGGCTGGCCTCGAGCATGGCCGTCTGGCTTGCCTGCATCTCGTCGTTTTCCATGATTGGCAGGCCTGTCAGTCCGATTTCGACCTCGGGATGTTTTGCCCGCACGGTCGCAATCAACTTGCGCAACGCATCGATAGCCTCGGTGCCATGTGCGAAACTGTCTTTATCCTGGTCGGTGGCCAACCGCAAGAGCACGAAGCCCATGTGGCCCTGGTTGGTTAACAGGTATTCGTCGCCCAACTCGGTTTGCACGGCCATTGTGTGCGGCATTTGCGGCCAAGGCGACTGGTAATAGCCGGGGCGGGAAAGTGCGACCAAAAGTCCCCGCGAGAGCCGATCCAGTTCCGTAACGATCGCATAACGTACTTGCGGTGAAGACCCTTGTTCCAGACGACGACACATGCCGTCGGTCATGTTGCTCAACTCCAACTGGGCCCAATCGCCTTCCACTACCGGACGAATCTTACCTAGAAAGGGCTCAATGGTACGCAGGTCTTCAATCGGCAGAAAGTACAAGCCTTTGCTGCGGATACGCGTCAAATCCACGCCATGAAAAACGGAATTGAACAGCCGGTCCTCCTTGGCCAACTCGCGCGAGATTTCCAAGAGGACGGGAACGACATGGTCGCGGTTCTCGCCTTCGACCACCACCACTGCGTCGTCCTGACTGCCGAACTCCTCGATGTAGTCGATCCAAAGCCGGTTGTGGCGACAGTCGGGATTCAAGAGATCCAAGCGGCTGGTACGAAATCCCAAGCGGCTACCGGCTAGAACCATAGACAAAAACGCCAAAGCCACACCGGCAACTATCACAGGCAGCGGGAAACGCAACACCAGACGCGTCACCCAAGCCAACGGCCGAGCAAAAAACGATGGTTCGGAGTGCGGCATCCCTTCCGCTGACATATGAATTCCCGCTCGAAAATCGTCCATGAAATAAAACGGGGCATATCGGTTGCCCGAATGCAGTAGTGTAACGATAACTCGAAAGTGGGGCAATCGGACTTCTTTGAAACTGGAAAAATGTATCCGCGATGCAGCCTCAAATTGAATATTGATATTGACCCAAACGGACCTGTGGGGTTTAATACACCCCCCGAAAAACTACTTTTCTCGTAGGGAAAAAGGATGGATCAAGCCCGAGAATGCCCCCTGTGTGGGT
This sequence comes from Pirellulales bacterium, assembly GCA_016934075.1. Taxonomy (GTDB): domain Bacteria; phylum Planctomycetota; class Planctomycetia; order Pirellulales; family Thermoguttaceae; genus JAFGTN01. Next base: position 12,953 of record JAFGTN010000421.1, on the reverse strand, counting down.
CCGACAGAGCAAACATCGTCTATCGTCGACCGCGAGACGGCCGCTCGGACGGATTCTGGACGCTCGTCTCATGTACCAACTGTGGGATGGTCTACCTGCGCGAACGGATAGATTATTCGCTACAGCGGGAAGAATTCGACTGGGCCGACACATTTCCGGCCCAACGACAACGGCGCCGAAAAACTTCAGGGAATATATTCCGCCGCCTGCGCCGCCGGCTGCGCGCGGAACGTTCGCTGAAAACCATGGCGGTAATTTCTCGCCATAAATCCGGAGGCCGACTTTGCGATTTCGGCTGTGGGACGGGCAAGCTGCTGGCCCATGCAGTTGAGGATTTTTCGGCCGTGGGCATCGACATCTCGCCGCGCCAGGCCGAGGGCGCCCGTCAGCGGGTTCCGGACGCGTCGATCGTGGTTGCGCCTGTGGTCGAGACGAATCTGCAGCATGCGTCGTTCGATGTGGTCACCATGCAAAGCTTCATAGAACACGAATCCAATCCCATGGCCGCTTTGCGGGCCGCTTGGAATTTACTCAAGCCCGGCGGGGTTCTGGTCATCAAGACACCCAACCACAATTGTTGGAACCGGTACCTGCGGGGCGACCGTTGGTGCGGATATCGATTTCCCGATCACTGCAACTACTACACGATGGAAACACTGGCGGCCTCGACCTTGCGTGCCGGTTTTCGTATTCTGCCCGGCCACGCCCGCGATCGGCTTCCCTTTTCCGACAACATGTACCTTGCGGTAGAGAAACCGGCAGTGATCAAATTTGCTTCGGATAAGGTCCACTCCGCCGAGCGTTCCGGTTTACGTAACCGGTGCTCGGCGGAGCTATCGCATCTGTGTTAATAAAAGATGATAGAGGATAGAGGACTGAGGATAGATGACGAACGATCCTCGCCTTGCACCTCACTTCACCAGGATTAATGGTCGGGCATCGGCGATATTCCGAAACACTTGCAAGAGATCTTCATGATGATCCGTGACCGTGTCCGTGCCGGGTATGTTGAAATGATGGCCATTGGTACGATCGGCGATTGATTGCATCAGTGACGTATCGGCTCCACTGCCGAGGCTGATGGTTACGATCGGATAGCCGTTTTCCTTGGCCAGATCGGCCTGGTCCTTGGCATACTGGGCGGCATCGACTCCCGACGGCTTGTTGGCGATACCGTCGGTCATCAGCACAATCATCTTGAATGCACCCATGCGGCCGTTAGCGTCGAGTTCCTGTTTGGCGTAACGAATGCCGTCGCCTATGTTGGTGTAAGAGTCGTAATGGCCTGCCTGGCGGTGCTCCACCGTGTTCGAGACGGCCGCAAAATCTTCTGTCAAACTATGCTCGACCAAGGCCTGTTGCGAATACGAGTTGTAGATTACCAAGGCTACGCGATCATCCGTATCGACTTCTTGAATGTACTCCATGAACACGGCCACGGCGTCTTTAACGCTGCCGATCGGTTGCGCATTGCCCTTCCAGAGGTCGGGGGTTTGGGAGTGCTGGCATTTACTCTCCAGCCAGTAATTGATCAGCGTCATATAGCCGTATTTTTTCCGGTATCCGGCACGGTAGACGTTGTAATTGTTTTTCACATAATTAATATAGTCGTCCCAACTTCCGGACGGATAGGGATACGGCACATTATGCCACATGCCGTCCTGATAGTACCTCAAACCAAGATCCTTCTTGATTTGCGTGGTGTCGGTAGTGCTGATATATTGCGGTGTGAATTCCATGTCGCCGTACGTTGGAGATCCCAGATCCGCGTAGATTTCGGCGAGGCTGGCTTCCACCACCTCACGGTTATTGCCGCTCGAGTCGATACGCTTCAACTCGCTGTCGTCGTTCATCGAACCCGAGAAGTCCAGCACCACAGCGATATCGCGCGGCTGATACTGCGCTATCGATTCGGCCGATACGGAAAAATTATTGATGCCGAAGATTCCGGAGAAAAAGAGTGGCAAATTGGGGCGTGTGGCAACCACTCGGATCGTGGAAGGCAATTCATCGGAAACCTCGAAGGTACGGGTCTCGGGGTTCCAATGTCCTACTTCCGTCTCGAACTCGTCTGCGTGTTCTTCCATGAGCGTGGCCAAATTATCCTCCCAAGCGTCATCGCCTTCGGTCATGTCGAAGTTTCCCACCGGATTGCGTACCAGCAGTTCGAAGGCCTGCCTGTTGGCCGCCTCGGTGCCTTCGATCAGAACACCGGCACCGGCCAGAGCCGCGGCGTCGGTTGAGCGCTTAATTTCTGTTTTGGCCAGGGTGATAATTCCCAGGTCGACACTGAAGGCCACCAGCGCCAGAATGAAGACCATCATAATTGCGGCCAGTACAACAATTGCCCCGTGTCGGTATTTTCTTCTAAGCTTTCTTTGTGCCCCTTGTCGGTGCGCACCATTAACACCTGACATCACGTTTTCTCCATTAAAAGTCTGAGTGGTAGTGGATTGTGAGCTTTGCGAGTTGCGACGGTAGAACAGAAGTAAACACAACTTTTCCCCCAGAAACCCGATAAATTGGCTTACAATCTAAAGCAACGTATAAGAAAAGGGCGTCGCCGAAGCGACGATTACAAAGGAATCCGACAGATGCGATAAGTGATAAAACTCAGGAACCTGCAATCAGGCTATTAAAAGCATAGCATATAAATTGAAATCAGGTCGGATACATAAATTTTTAGCAAAAACACGGCCGTTTTAACCGCCGCTTGTGGCCGTTTCGAGAAATATAAGCCGTGCACTGGGACCTGCAGATCGATATGAAATGCCGGATCAGCCTTCAGCCAAACACTGCTCGGCCGGGGCCGTCCGCTGTCGGGGGGTGGTTGCGGCCGTCTTGTAGAATCGCCCGGCTAATTGCGGCTGAAAATCCGGGCGGCCACCAAGAGCGGCGATCCGGGACATGAAAAGCCTGGTCAGCTTATCGAGAGTTTCCCGATCGCCGTCGCCGTCGTAGTATTCCGAGATGTCGATCGGTTCGCCCACCACCATACGCGCCTTTGCCGGTTTTATCAAACAGCCGAACACCGAGCCTTCGTAGGGTGATCCGCTCACATAACAGGGTATTACCGATACTTGCGCCTTGAGGGCGATCATGGCCGCGCCCGATCGGCCGGGCAGTAAAAATTGCCCGCTGTCGTTGATTCGTCCTTCGGGGAAAAGCCCCACGAGTTTTCCCTCCTCGGCATAGCGGATCATCTGCTTGGTGGCCGCCGTATCGATACCGCCGCGGCTAGTGGGAATAGCTTCGAAAATTCGAAAAAACCAACCTACGGCCGGATGTTGGCAATATTCCTTGGCAACCATCCAGTGCATCACCCGATCAACTCCTAGGGTGATGAAACCGGGATCAACCGGCGAAATGTGATTACAGACTATTACGGCCCCTCTGTCGCCGGCAATGGGCACGTGGCCGCTGATCTCGGCCCGCCAGAGTACGCGGATCATGGGATAGACCAGCCCGATCATGATCGCCTGCGATGTGGTGTACCTGGTCCGCGCAGCGGCCCGCCGGACCGACACGAGGAGTACGATCCCCGTCGAAACTAACACCGCTAAAGCGAAAATTTCTGTTGCGGCGGCTGATAACATGGGAGACTGTTGTTTTTGGAACAGATAATAGCGAGTTATGCGGTGTGGGTAACCGACCGATTTGCTTCCGCCGAAGCCCACTACTATAATGTAGCTTTTTGGGCAAGATGATGCGAGACTGATACCCCCCATGCCGTATGGGACAAAGATAATTCTCCGATCCTTCCTGCAAAAGCGAAAACCATGAAAATCGGCGTTATCAGCGACACCCATGGAGATGTGCACTCCGCCCGCGAAGCCGTACGGCTGTTCCAGTGCCTGGAAGTGGATCAGGTGCTTCACTGCGGCGATATTGGCTCGCCGGAAATCGTGGCCTTGTTCTCCGATTGGCCGACCCATTTTGTTTACGGAAATGTTGATAGTCCACAATATTTGGACGATGTCATCAGGCAGGCCGGGCAAACTTGCCACGATCACTTCGGCTCAATAGAGTTGGACGGTCGCAAAATCGCCTTCATGCACGGCCACGATACGAGTCTGCTGGAAAAATCGGCAAAGTCGGGAAATTGGCACATCATCTGCCATGGCCACACCCACATGGCACGCCACTGCACAGTGGGCAAAACACTGGTCCTCAATCCCGGAGCAATCGCACGGACCATCTATCCCAGTGTGGCCATAATAGATCTGCAGTCACTGGAGGTCACGCCGATACGGTTATAGACGAAGCGGTAACGGCCAACGAGTCGCGGACCACTTCATTCAATCCCCGCATTAAAGCCTGAAGAGATACTTGTGTTTTTCAACGGGCTGCTAGCCGGCCATGCGTGTGATGGGGCTTTCCGGCTCCAGTTCCGGTGCTCTTTCCACGCGGTAGCGATACTGCATCAGATAGGCATCTTCCGGCGTATCTTCGTAGTATTCACGCAAAACCGAAACGGCGCGAAAACCGTTCTCGCGGAAGAACAGTTGCGCGGCCAGATTGGTCTCGCGTACTTCCAGCACGATACGGCTGCGGCGCTGTGCGGAGAGCTTGCCGATGAGCTTGCGGATCATCTGCGAACCGATCCCCAAGCGTCTGAATTCGGGGGCTACGGCGAAGTTGAGCATGTGCAAACGAGTCTTGTTCAACTCGTAAACCATGAACCCTACCACGCGGTCGTCGAGTTCGACGACCATGCCGATACAATTGCGCTGGCGCAAGCAACGAATGAAATCATCCTCGAGCCAGGGGAACTCGAAGCTATCGGCTTCGATGTCCAACACCGCGGGCATATCGCGGCGAATCATCCAGCGAATATGAACGCGAACTTCCTGTTTCTGATCATAAGTCATGCCGGCCTCCTTCCTTGCAGGCCCGTCGACGGTTGATGTTGCTTACGTGGTTGAAAACATCTTCAACAACATTTCTGACTTCACAACCCTTCGACGCACGAAACGGCTTCAACCGGGGAATAGTCCAATTCGTTCACGGCATCTTCCTGGCAACCGTGAACTCACCCCGGCGGTGCTGGTAATACCCTATCAAAACGCTCCCATTGTGCCAATACGAACTTGTACAGCTATGGCTGTCTATTTTGAGAAACTGTTTTCAAAATAAACAAACGTCCACCGCTAGCACCAACCTGCGCAAAACTCACCGCCCTCCACCCATTAGTGTTATCCGAACCGTGCCCACAGTAACAGCAAGTGTCATAATAGCTGTAAATGTCCGGCAATTTGCGCTTGTAAAGACTTTTTTCCGGCATCTTAAGCGGCCGATACCGAAATTGATTTGTTTCGGCATATAGGCCCGCTCTCAAGCCGACAGCAGCAAAAAAACGGGCTGCAATGCTTGCCATCCGCTGGCCTCGCCGGGTATCAAACGCATATAATTGATAGTAAAGGCGAAAGGAAGACGCCATGTCTAATCGTGACGATATCGACAGAATTATTTACGGCTGGGAATACCGGCCCGGCATGGTCGCGGCACGTCTTGTTAAGGCGGCCGACGGGCGTGAGGTGCTGCAGATGCGTGTCGAAATGGGTGTCCTGCAAATGGAAACCACCAATCGACCCGATGGCGAGCACCCCTCGGGCATGGACACTTTTCTCGAATATCTGGTGAACTCGTCTCTTTATGAGGGCCGCGGTTTCGATCTCTCCGAAGAGGATTGCATGGAAGTGGATCGCGAGTTTTTGCAGTTCCACCACCGCAGAATCTGCTGGTTGGCTTTGCGCAAGTTCCGTCTGGCCGTCTACGACGCCGACCATACTCTCATGCTCATGGATTACTGCGCCGCGCATTCGCTGGATAACGAATGGGTAGCATCACACGAACAGTATAGGCCTTTCGTGATCTTTCAACGTGCCCAGGCCTCGGCACTGGCCGAACTAGAGGAATTCGGTCCGGAGTCGGCCATCGAGGAGGTCAACAAAGGTCTGACTCAACTGCGGGAAATCTTCGAAGAACTGCAAATCGAAGGACCGTTCGAAGAAGACGATATGGTCTCGCAATTGCTGGAGTTGAAGAACTGGATTCGTAGCCAATACCACATCGGAAACTCGCTCTCCGAACAATTGGCCGACGCCGTGGCCCATGAACAATACGAACGCGCGGCCACATTGCGAGACGAAATCGCCAAGCAGCGCATGGGACATGTTTAGGTGTTTCCCGGGGAGCTATTTCTTCAGCATGAAGCCCACCACAAACCAACCGTCTTTTTCGGTGATAATATAATCTCCGGCCGGGCCCAGGTAGCGGCGCACGACCTGGAAGTCGGGCAGATCCTTGCCGTCTATGCGGGCTTTGCGGACGGCGCCGCGTTTTTTCGGGCCCAAAAGCGAGTTGAGTATCCTCGCCAACAGCGATTCGCTCTGCGGTAGCTTGCCCTGGCGGATCATCTCGTAGTTGGGCCGATACTCTTCATCAGTTCGCGAAAAAGCGCGCAAGCAACCAGCACCCGCTCCCAGCTTATTCATGGCGGCCGTTACCACCTTGAAATCCAAACTCTCACTCAAGGGATCGGGCGTCTTGGCCTGCTTCAAAACATCGACGAGGAAATCGTAGTGCGAGCCGATCATCAACTGGCCGTGGGCAACGGTTATGGCCGAATGTTCCAGCGCCTGCGGCCCTTCAACGTCTTCCTTTATTCTCGGGCGAGGACGACGCTTCTTTTTCTCTTCCCCAAACTGCGGGATGGTGATAGAAGGCGGTTTGGTAGCCTTGGTCTCTTCCTCCTCGACCGTCTCCCAAATTACCAATCCCTCGAAATCACGGGCTTTCATGGTAGGATCACCATCGAAGAGCTTCTTGATTCCGGCCGCCATGGCCTTCTCGTCGCGAACCTCTATGGCGACAAGTATTCGCTCGCTTGTCGTGGTAATAGGCAACTTGTAATCGCTGATAACCGTCACCCGCTGGCCCAGGTGCTTGATCAACTCGGCGCGGATATCGATCTCGCCGGCTATTGGATCGTCGCGGAAACTTTCCATCAACTCCTGCCATGCGCCCGTCTCGCCCTCACCCACAACCTGGTCGAAAACGGGACCGAAATTGTCGAACGCCTTCAAAACGTCCCAATAGAACTGCGTGCATGTGGCCACGTCGTTTGATACCCAACTGGGTAAAGGCGCGTCAGGATGGTTGGAAAACGTCAATATATCCATGGGACAAAGATTCTTGTACGGCGGCGGTGATACCTTGTAAGGCCGCGGAGCGTAAATGGCCGTGCGGTGTAAAATCTCGTGCCCACCGGACATGAAATCAACAAAACCGCCCACACCCTTGATGCCCGTAAAACCCTGCTGCTGAAAAACGCTTAAAATCGTCGTGCCCTTGGGCTTCTTATCGTCGGGCACGGCCGCGCGCATAGCCTCGATATAGCCCAGAGGCTGGATGTACCAGCGAATTTGCGGCACTGTCGAACCGGCGTGCGCCTGGCAGCGCTTCATAACCGCCTCAAAGGCCGGATCGTCGGCCAGCGATGTGCCTTTGGCGGGCTGCTTTGCGTTGCGCTGCATGATCTGCTGCAACACGGCCACATCGTCGGAAGCCGCCAACAGATTCCCCGCCAGACAAAAGGCGGCCTGGCCACCGGGATAATCGGGCGTCTCTTTCAACTCGAAGACCATGGCCGCCGTGGTTTCGGTCACTTCTTTCTGAGTCTGCTTGGCTTCGCGGGCAAGTAGATTAGCCTCGACTTTCGCCAAAAGAGCCTTAGCCTCGGCTAGGTGTCCGGTTATGTCGATGGCGATTACAACCGCCGATTTGCCTTTTTCGGGCATGATTCGCGCAAGGGCCAGCCCACCGCCGGGCACACCACGAAGATCATCGAGCCTCAGGCCCAAACGGTCGCGAACTGTACCAAAACGCTCACCGAACTGCCGACGTATATCTTCGGAAAACGGCTTCATGACCGGATCGGCCATCAATTGACCCAACTGGGTTTTTTGCCAAGTGTCTGACAATTGCTTGGCGTCAGTCACCAAAACAACACCCTTGGTCGTATTCGGCAGCAAATTCTCGCTGACCACACCCGCATGGGAACGGCCGGTGGAGATAAAAAACAACAAAGCAGCCACCCAAAACAATCGGGACAAATTACGTGGCACGGTTGGCCTCCTGAGGCAGCATTGGCGAAATCCCGGCACATGCCGACAGTCCGCAGCAAAGCTAATCGTTAATCTGATGGAAATTTACCCAATGTGAAATTCACACATTCATCCAAGCAGTGTAGTCGGACACGACCTCTAACGCCAGATCGTTCCTGAAAACAACCGCGACGATGAGAAGAAGCTCGCGGTAGGCCGGGGAAAAATATACCCTCGACACCCTAGATTGCGCCTCTTGCCAAAGTGACGATTGTGTATGTCCCGCGTTTGGAAGGTTCACTGAGTAAACGTTCTGGGATTGGTACTTTACAGGATCGCTTTCATCATCAGCCGTATCAGTTCATTTCCGATTCAGTTTCCACGGACCATCGGGGGTAAAATTGTTTTGAACGATTGTCTCGGGCGTGAAAGTGAATTGCCCGCGTGAATCACGCATCCTGTAATATTGTAGTAGCACGACAGCCGGGTTGCGTGCATGTACTCAGCCCGTTCGTCAAACCGCACGCCGATCCAATTACGAGTGGCCACAAGGTTGTCGACCACGCCGTTGTTGCAGAATCTGGCGGGGTCGTCGTTGAATCGGATGTCCAGGCCCGGGCCGTCGAAGTTTTGCACTTGCACGCTGCTGATCTCGCATCCAAAACACTTGAGATAATAATCTCGCCGCGTAAAGTCATTTTCGAACTCCCTGCTAGAATTGGATTCACAACTGTCGTAAGGTAATTATCCGGCAAGCGAAATGTACAAATGCTTGAAGCATCTTGGAACTGGATTCTATACACCTTCCCTCGGTGCGTACAAGCACGCATCCTACTACGCTAATCAAATTCCACAAAAGCGGCACAAAATAGTTTGACATTGGGCCTCGCCGTCTGCTAAACTGCATTTTTCTGATGCACGTGACTGCCAATAGATATTTTTAAAAAAATAAAAATGAAAAGACTCGTATACTTGTGCACGGTATCTGCAATATTAATTTTGACGTCTACTTTATGCACCGGTGAAGACAATGCGCTATCAAACGCGGGATTTGAAAAAGCGAAAGGGCAGAGTGTCGAAAATTGGGAAGTGCCAAAACATTGGTCGGGCACTTTGGTCTCGGATAACACCACATCTCGTTCCGGAAAAGCTTGTGGCAAGTTGACCGCAGAAGAAAAGGGCAACAAACATTGGGGGCGCATCTGGCAGTCACTCAAATTCAGCGTTTTCTCCGGTAGGAAAATTCGGTATTCAATGTGGGCGAAAGGCAAGGGCGAATTTTTGCTGGGTGCCGTGCAATACAAGCCGAGGATCAAAGACGAAAAAACTTATACATATCTCTGGAGCGAGCAGGTCGTTACCCTCACCGATAAATGGCAGAAAGTTGTGTATGAGTTTTCTGTTACCAATCCTAATGTAAATCACCTCATCGCAATTGCCGAGATTCGCGGAGAAGGCGCGGAGGTTTTCATTGACGATGCGTCGTTTGCCTATTTCCACAAAACCGACACTAAACTTTCGCTTACTCCTGCATTAACAATGGCTTTTCCTGGCGGTACTTCTGAAGTTGCTTTTGCATTGACGGAAAACGACAAGGCAATTACAAACTCGACCATTGAAGTGATACTGATGCATGTAAGTGGGATAAGTATTAGGTCCTCAGTTTCAACTGATACCGCGGGTAAAGCGAAATTGTCGGTTGCAATTCCGAAGGATAGTCAACCATGTTCTTGGCGAGTGGTGGCTTTTTCAACAGATACCGGCGCGAGTGCGGAAGCTTTCTGTGACATCACTGCTGAAGACGAATTTGTCAAGATGGACGCTACCGCAAAAAAGATCAAGCTACCCGCACCGCTGCGAATTCTCTATATCGGCGACAGTCTTAGCGATCAGCAACGGGGGCATAATTACACCGACAAAATAAACTTCTGGCTAAACAGGTATAATCCAGGTCACGCTACTTTCAATAATGCCGGAGTCGTTGGCGATCATATCACCCGAATCTGGGATCGAATCAGAAGCATCGATGGGGAGAAGCCTGTTTACCGACAAGACATGTATGATAAACTACTCGAACCAAAGCCCGACATTGTTTTTATTTTCCTGGGGCACAATGATACAAAAGCCAGCAGAAAAAATGATTACAAAATCCCGCTAGTTCCAACAGCGGTACAGGAGGATACTTACAAAAAAGTAATCGCTTATATCCAAAAACATTGCGACGCTCGAATTGTTTTGCTTACCGCCAGCTCCTCAGTCTATGAAATTTGCAGGGCTAACGCGGATAAAAAAATCAAACTAGACAAAACAGCATATTGTTTCGGGGTTCCGGCACGAATGGAAGAATTCAATGCAGTGATTGAAAAACTTTGCCACGAATTAAAATTGGATTGTGTAGATGTCTATAAACCGACAAAAAATCATCCTGATAAACCATCGCTATTTAGTCCGCGAGATGGTGTGCATCTATCAAAGAAGGGGAATCAGTTTATCGCTCTGCAAATACTGAAATATCTCGCGGAGAATCCTCCTGCGAACATCGAACGCAAACAACAAATGGGAGACGTAAAGCTGACCGGCACAACCTTGTAACTGCCCGAATTACCGTCGATGAGCGAATATTTGTAGGTGTAGATGCGCGCTTGCACGCACTGCCCGAAAATGGAGCCCATGGACCGATTGACTTTTTCAACTGCTTGTTCAAAACTGGACTCTACACACCTTCCCTCGGTGCGTGCAAGCATGCATCTATGGGAACTGTCTTGTCAAGACGTCGCCATGAAAAAGAAATTCAGAGCAGCGCCACCATTCACCCTACGGCGGCTCCAAGATTTCGTCCGGCAGACGTGACCTACTTGGGCTACCCACCCATCCAGGAAGGCATCTCTTGCGCCGGTGGGAGCTTAACAACCCAGGCCTGTTTGATATCGTCCAAGGCCAGGAGTTCGGCCACGGCTTCCGACGGCGGTTGGCTGTCGAGAGAAAGGATGCCCATGGCCTGTCCGCCGGGTTTGCTTTCCTGCCGACCGACGGCCATGCTGGCGATATTGATGCGGTGCGTGCCGAAGAGGCTGCCCACCTTGCCGATCACGCCGGGCGTGTCGAGGTGTCTGAACAAAAGCAAAATGCCTTCGAGGTTGGCTTCCAGCTCACAGCCGGCCTTTTGAACCAGCTTGGGTATCATCTTGCCGAAGAGCGTGCCGGCGGCCTGCGAGGTACGCGTGTCGCTGGTGACTTCGGCCTTGATCAGCGAGCTGAAATCTCCCACGTCGGTCTTTCGCTGTTCGATGAGTTCGATCCCCCGCTCGCGCAAGAGGATCTCGGCGTTGACGATGTTGACCTCGGAATCCATGGCGTGTTCCAACAGCCCGGCGGCAAAAGCTGCCGAGAGCAGGCGTGTGTCTTTCGAAGCAACGTCGCCTTCGAAGGTCAGCTTGCAGGTGTTCGGCGGACTCTTGTCCATCTGCGCCAGGAGCAGTCCCAGGCGATAGGATACGTTGAGCGATCCGCGCAGAGTTTCCAGCGTCTTGCCGTCCAGGGGCGACATGTTGACCGCCTGGCGGATTTCGCCCGTGCTGAAGAAGTCGATCAAAAGGCCCACGCCCTCGACGGCCACGTTGGTCTGTGCCTCTTCAGTGCTGGCGCCCAGGTGTGGCGTGCAGAGCACGTTGTCCATACCGAACAAGGGACTGTCGGTGCAGGGCTCGGTGGAATAGACGTCCAGGGCCACCCCGCCGATCTGTCCGCTCTTGAGTCCTTCGGCAAGGGCCGCTTCGTCGTAGATGCCGCCGCGGGCACAGTTGATAAGTCGCACGCCCTTGCGCATGGTCTTGATCTCTTTAGCGCCCACCAGGCCGCGTGTTTCGTCGGTTAAAGGCGTGTGTACGGTAAGGTAGTCGACCAGCGGGAACATTTCTTTGGGCGAAGCGCAGGTTTCGATGCCCAGCTCCTTGGCCCGCGCGGCGGAAAGGAAGGGATCGTAACCGAGGATCTTCATCTCCAAAGCCTGCGCCCTTGATGCCACTGCCTGGCCTATGCGACCCAATCCGACGATGCCCAACGTTTTGCCGGCCAGTTGCGTACCCATGTAGAGCTTGCGGTCCCACCGTCCTTCACGTAGCGACTGATAGGCCGGGGCCACGTTGCGAGAGAGGCCCATCATCAGGGCCATGGTGTGTTCAGCCGTGGAGATCGTGTTGCCACCCGGCGTGTTCATCACGACTATGCCCAAACGCGTGGCGGCTTCCTTGTCGATGTTGTCGGTTCCCACTCCGGCACGCACGATGGCCTTAAGCCGCGTGTTGCCTTCGAGCGCATCGGCCGTCAGCTTGGCGCCGCTACGAAGAATGCAGCCGTCGAACTCGGTCAACGCCTGGCGAAGCTCTTCGCCCTTGAGCCCGATGCGAACTTCATATTCGAGATTGCCGGCCGATTCGAGCAAATCAATGCCGTCTTGCGACAGACTGTCTAGTACGATTACCTTTGGCATATTATTCACCTTTTAGGATTTGAGGTTTCAGATGTGATATATGGGACTTAGGACATAAGACATAAGACTTAAGACATAGGACATAAGACTTGGGACATAGGACTTCAGACTTCAGACGCCAGTTTTCAGACTTGGGATTTGAACATTGAACATTGTGCCTCGATCATTCTGCCTTCGACATTCTTTCGTCATTCTGATTTCGACATTTCTGCCCTCTGTCCTCTATCTTCTATCCTCTATTATCAACTCAACAATACCTTGCCCGCCGCCGCCACGCCAACGCCCAGCTTACCCGATTGGCCCTGCTCGGCAAGTACCATCTCGATGGCCGAGAGGGTTGAGAGAATATCCAACTC
>JAFGTN010000420.1 GCA_016934075.1 Pirellulales bacterium | reverse complement strand
ACTCCCCGCTCGGTCAATTCACGCTGAATCCGCCCGTCTTCACCGGCACCGCCGTGCAGCGATAAAAAACAACCGTCGAAAGATTGCCAGTCGACATCATCGATATCAACGTCGGACGGATCGACAACCAACGGCTGGTGTCCGGCTTCGATAAGCGCCTGGGCCACGCTTGCGCCACTGGCCAACGATACCTCTCGTTCGGCCGAAGCTCCACCGGCGAGAACCACAACACGATAATTACGTTTAGAGTTATTCTTCACGACCTTCCTCCTTGAAGGAACGTGTTATTCCAGTGCAAAGCCGTATGCAGTTCAATTTAGACCGCTTACCAGATCTCGATCTCCTGTTCGAGTTCCACTTCCATTCGTTCGGCGACTTGAGTTCGCACTTGCTCGATAAGCGCCAGCACATCCTGGCTGGTACAGTTCTGTTCGGCCACGATGAAGTTGGCGTGATGATCGCTGACCACCGCCCCACCCACGCGCGTGCCTTTGAGTCCGGCATCGTCGATCAACTCGCCCGCGCCTGCGCCCACACCCACGGGATTTTTGAAAATACAACCCGCGCTCTGGTGCCCCAATGGTTGATTTGCTTTGCGAATAATCCAATGTTTTTGTAAGCGCTTGGCCAACTCCCGTGGATCTTCTTCTTCCAGTTCGAGCGTTGCCGATACGATCACCAGTTCATCGAGGCTGCTTTTACGATATCCGAAGACCATGTCCTCGCGCTCCCGCTGGACAATCTCGCCGGCATGTGTCAGCACGGTAGCAGAAGCCACCCATTGTCCGATATCGCCGCCGTGAGTTCCCGCATTTCCATGCACCGCTCCGCCAAACGTGCCTGGTATGGCTACCAGTTCTTCTATCCCCGCCAATCCCGCATGCACCGCGGTAGTAACCACGCGCCCCAGCCGCGCGCCACCACCGGCCGATAACATGTGACCGTCGATACTAATATTGCGGAATACCGGCGCGGAAAGAAAAATCACCAACCCGGATACACCTTCGTCGCGGACGAGAATGTTCGATCCGCGTCCCAAAACTCGCATCGGCAGCCCCTCTTCGGTTCCGCGACGCACTAACGCCACCAGTTCGTCCAGGTCGCCCGGCTCGGCAAAATACTCTGCCGGACCGCCCAACTGAAACCAGGTGTGCATGGCCATCGGTTCATCAGGCCGCACGATCTTCTCGAATCCAGTGAATATACCCATTTGCTATCCTTCGAATGTCGCCCGCTCCGATCGTTACCAATACGTCGCCGGGCCGCAAATTGTTTATCAGTTCCTTGTGAATTTCATTTGCCGATCGCGAGTCGGACACATATTGGCCTCGACGTCGAATCGCATCAGCCAAATCCTCGGCCGTCACCTGACCGGGCCTTGGAGGCCCTTCGCGCGCACGAAAGATCTCGGCCAAGACCAGACAGTCAACATTCTCCAGACCCTCGGCCAATTCGTCTAGTAAGCGAGCCGTTCTCGATGCCTGATGTGGCTGAAAAACGCAGCAAAGCCGTCTGCCGGGGTACATTTCCCGGATCGCCTGAAGTGTGACAGCCACCTCGGTAGGGTGGTGGGCGTAGTCATCCAAAATCGTCACGCCATGCCAAGTGCCCAGCAACTCAAGACGCCGATTAAGTCCACGAAACTCGCTCAGGCTACTTGCGATTCGCTCGGCGTCCACCCCCTGGTGAAACGCTAACGCTGCCGTAGCCAGAGCATTCAATACGTTATGTCGACCTGGAAGTTTAAGTGCTATCTCGCCGATGCCAATCCCACAATGGAGTATCTCGAAGCGGTAACGCCCAAGTTGTGAATCGATCAAACGGGCCATCCAGTCAGGTTGTGTAACAGAACCGGACACTTTAAAACCAAACGTTTCAACTTTGCATGTGGCTTCTGAAACCACACTGCGTGTGGAAAAACAATCGTGTTTTACTATAAGAAAACCGTCTGAGGGGACGGAAGCAGCGAAAAGTTCAAATGCCCGCCGAATATCGTCCATTTTTTCGTAACAATCGAAATGGTCGGCCTCAATGCCTAGTATCGCGGCGCATCGCGGCTGCAGGTGAAGAAAGTTTTGCCGGTATTCACAGGCCTCGACGAGCATCAACTTGCCGCCTCCCGACCGACCACCACCAGCTATTTCACCGTCGGTATTGCCCAACTCGTGGGCTCCACAAAGAACAGTAGGATCCAAGCCGGCATCGATCAGAACTCGAGCTGCCATGGCCGTAGTTGTGGATTTCCCGTGTGTTCCGGCTACGGCAATTCCATTAAACCACCGCATCAAACATCCGGCAACTTGAAAATACGTTGCCACCGGAATGCCCAATTTAGCAGCTCTCTGCAGTTCTTCGTTATCACCCCCTAGGGCATCGCTATGAATTACGAGATCTGTTCCTTCCGCAACATTCTCGGCCGCGTGGCTCGTCGAAACCTTCACCCCCGGCAAGCCCAAGGTCTCACCCGATGTGACTCCTGAATCTGAACCACTCAACTTCCAGCCCCAGCCGTAAAGCACACCGGCCATCGCACGCATACCGGCACCGGCTATGCCCACAAGGTGCGCGCGGCGAGGACCACCCTCGCTCAAGAGGTCCGGCAACTCATTCGATCTTGGGTTTCCCTGTACTGCCACGGGCGTCCATCGATAAGGTTTCGTCGTACTCCACGGCGGGATGATACGCACAAGACTCCAACGGGTCAATGGACTTCGGCGTTACATGGGACTCAGATGCTGCTGGACAATTCGCCGCCGCTGCCATGAACTCACCCCCCGCAAGTAGTTCAGGCAACTCGGTTACTTGTTCCTCCAACGGCTTTCGCTCGGGCACTACCGCATAGACAATCCCCACTAAGACGATTAACACAACAATTGTGGAAAAAAGGATAGGATAGGCAGGCAAACCCGCCAAGCCACAAAAATGCACCATCGCACCGGCAGCAGGAGCTCCCACCAAATACCCCAAATCGAAAGAGGCCAGCACCACCGTGGTACCCAAGCCGCGGAACCTGGACGGAAAGTTCAAATTAGTGGCGGCAATCACCGAAGGAGCCAAAACCGCCTGCGTGATTCCAAATCCGATGCCGGGGATTATTAACTGCCAGTACGATTGAACTATCACAAAGCTCATCATACTGGCCGACAGAAAACCTAATCCCCAGAGAATCATCGGTTTCAGCGGCAATCTCTGACTCAGACCACGGATAAGCACACGCGTGGCAATTGTTGTTATGGCATATGTCGTGAAAAATAAGGATATGCGCGATAAATCCAAAGTCATGGCGAAAGTCCGCAGGAAAACATCGGGCAGTCCTAGCGCCAGCCCGGTGATTATCCCCACGACAACTATGATGCCCGGATTATAATGCTGCAACAACCGAAACATCGACGGCTCTCGTCTCCGCCCCGGCCGCGGCATCCCTCTTGTAGCCAGCCAAACAAATGGAATCGCTAATCCGCTCAGCAAACCGGCACCCACAAACATGCCGTAAACCTGCCATTGCTGAACTCCGGTCGATACCTGGTCGCTGCAGAGAAAATCGCCCAGTTGCGATCCGAGCATCATGCCCACATAGCCCGCCGTGCCCAACATTCCCACCAACTCGGCCACGCGATTAGTCGTCACTCGGTTCGAAACAAACGTAATGCTGGAACCGAATACACCGGCCATTCCACATGCGAATATAATCCTCAGGATATATATTCCCACTCCGGTATGGCTACTGATTGCAAGGTGCGAAAGACAAGAAATCGAAATCAGCAGCAACGAACCCGCCCAGATCAGCCTTGGGCCGTATCGGTCGATTCCCACGCCCAAGAACAGCCGCATGGCCAGGCTACCAACCGTGCCCACCCCCACAATCCACCCAATATGAAACTCACTGCCTCCGAGGAAATTCACGAAATCGGCATAGCGGTACAACAAACCGTAGCCGGTCATCAACATCGACATCCCCAAATATGCAAGCCAGAACGATCTATCGTAGGCAGTGGGCGATGTGGCCGATATGTCGGAAACCGATGAAGTGGGTCTTATGCTGGTCATCAAAGTTGTCGAACGGAAAAACTTGCCCGAGTGGTGATGCGCATGCCCCGGCCATCATCGTTATTTCGCAAAGGCCTTTCGGGCGAAAGCGTGGCGGGACTCTCTGTGCGCGAGGATAGCTTGCACAGTAGCATCTTATGGCCGATGAGTACAAGGGGGGGGAGCAGGATGAAATATCCCGTCTAAACGAAATTTACTGCCGGATCACGACGTCAGGATCGCCCGAGACTTATTTTTTCTTCGTACTCTTCTTCCCGTTGATAAACTGGTTTTGCAGTCTCAGCGGCTTGGGTCCCTGCCAGAAGGGCAAAGTCTCTTTTTTATCTTTGCTGGCAAGGTAGTAGTTTTTCAAGACAACAGGCTGCGGTTGTTGCGGCTTCATAGAGCGGACGGGAATCCGCAAGGATCCCTCGGAGGGGAGCGCCGCATCAAAAATAACCGGCCTGACAAATACCGGTCTGAGCATCATCCGGTTGTAAGGCCATAGATAGGCCCGGGAATAGAGCCAAGCGTGGTCCTGGTGAAAGTACCAGGAGTAGTCCTGATAATCAATCCACTCGTGGTCTTGAAAATAGGGGCAGAAACGAGCCTGGTAATAAGGCCAGATATTGGCCTGTCGATAGGGCCAAACATGGTAATGGGGAAATACGACTTGATTTGCCGTGGCGGTGGCGGTCATGCACAATAGTGCGACCAAAAGCAAGAAAAGAGTGATTTTGTTTGTCATGGCAAGGTTACTCCGGCGATGGTGTTTCTGACAAATTCTTGCTGGCGGCAACCGTGCAACCGACAAGTCTACCTATCTTACCAGAATAACGACAAACCGTAAAACTTCAACCCACTATATGGTGGGGGTTTGGCCTGGATTATCCATGAGCCATACTAAGCGCGAAGCGCAAGCGAAGGGAGCGAGACGGTTGCCTCTGGAAGTGATCCTTACCGCCCTGGCGGATCCAACTTAATATCAAAATGGTTGCTCTTCGCATCGACATCGAACTCCAGGCCGGAGGTCTTGAAACTGCGGTATTTGGGATGAAACCGCACCGGCGGCGGGCTATCGGGGTCCGCCATTTGCGGCGGTGCGATCAGCACGCGGTAATGCCCGACCGGGGCGCCGTCACCATCACCGAGAGTTGAGAGCGTGAACTTGCCCTCACTGTCCGTGATACATGTCGCACTGATGGGCGGGGTATCTGTTTCAAACGTCAAGCATACTCCCGCGACAGGCGAGCCGTCGGTAAACTTCACCGTGCCCGTCACGTCGTAGGTTTTGTACTTCGAACAACCACACACCGATAATAAAAAGAAAACCGTACACAACGTGAGTCGTTGACAGAGCCGGCTCATTGGAAATCTCCTCTTGAGGTTTGCATTGCGAAGATCCAGTACTGCAGTACGATTTCCCCTTAGAATGTGTTTTGAAATGGGTGCCACTGCTGGCTTGTCCAGCAGTGCGGATCACATTTTACAGGAACAACACTGCTGGACAAGCCAGCAGTGGCACCCATGGACGATTTGTAAAACACGTTTCTAATACTGATCCTTGGGGGTAACCTCGCCGAAGTTGCGGGTCATCAATTGCTGCAACACCGTGCCTTGCGTCTCATTCTGCAAGACTTGAACACTACCATCGCAGAAAAGGAACTGGCAAACGCCCGGATGATCGCTGCCGGCTCCATATTCGTCGGGCGAGCGGCAGATGGGAGATTGTGCACTAATGTAAATGCCGTTAACGTGGTCACCGTTATAAGCACTGGCATTCTTGGCGTATGCCGCCGTCCATTCGCAAACCAGAAAAGTATTGCTCAAGCCGTCCGTAATCGACGAAAGATCAGTGCGCGAACCCCAGTTCAAGAGAACCGTCCCAGACCCCTCGGAAAATGTTCCGTAAATAATAGCCCCCTCACACAGATCGGGTTGAGTTTTCCAATTATAGTACTGCGTGGACGTTGTTGCCGCATAATCGGCCACGGCTCCCGGATAGTTGATGCCCCCATGTTTACCGTGTTGATTGTCTGAATAATTGTCGGCCAACATCGTTGTGCGGCTGCGCGAAGGACAGATAAACGCATCCACCACCGTGGTTCGCGCCGACTCGGGCTGGTTATAATAACAGTCGCAAAGATCCCACTCGTCGAAAAGTTGCTGCTGCTCCATGTATGGCAAAATGTGGATGAACCACGTGGCCTTGTGGTCGCAGATGCGGCTGGGGGGTAACATCTTACGGGCATTATCCAAGCCGTGCATGGCAACGCCGATCTGCTTCAGGTTACTCTGGCATTGCATCCTTCGTGCAGCCTCGCGGGCAGCCTGCACCGCCGGCAATAGCAGGGCGATCAGAATTCCTATGATGGCGATGACCACCAGTAGCTCTACAAGTGTGAAACCGCGAAGCGTACGATGTCCAAACATACCATTATCTTTCTGTAATGTTGTACGAGCCACATAGCCAACTCACCTCCACATTACGCTTATAATACAGGAAACGGTCCTGTTGTTAAATCACGATCGCTGTACTTATATTACCGGAAATACAGTACATCGTGAATTAATCCACATAGCGACTCATTACATGCGACTACTTTTTGGCCTTCGCTGTCGGGGTTTCCCGAGTAGCCGGACCGGGCTCAGCAACCGCTTTGGGCTTTATCTCCTGGTCGGGCTTTGCAGTTGGAACGGGTTTGGAATCCCCGCCCTCTTTCGCCTCTGAGGTGGTCGGTCCGAGTTCGGGGATGACATATGGCTTTTCGGCACCCTCGACAGCAGGTACTTCGTCGACCACTGTGCCCATTTCCTCGGTCGGTCCACTGGGACGGCAACCGACGATTGCGGAAATCAGAAAAAGAGAAATTGCCAACAGGCCAAATAGTCCACGCATGGCCGTCGCTCCATTTATTGTTTTTTAGGTAAATGCCTGGGAAGGATCGATATTATTCTATTATAATCAGAACCACACTGTAAATCATACCCCTAGGTATACTAACCAGAATAACAAGCGCGAAGTGCAAGCGAAGGGAGCAAGACGGTGAACTTTGATCCCCCTTCGCTTGCGCTTCGCGCTTGGTATTCGGGTAGCATACTTCGCCCTAGAACGATTAGATGCATTCTGGCCAACTCACCGCCGAACTGAAGAACCATGCCCGCCGGCTGGGTTTCGAACTCGTGGGCGCCTGCGCCGCCGAGAAGCCGGCCTGTTTTGAGCGTTTCACGTCTTGGCTGGCCTCGGGAAGGGCCGCCGGCATGGACTACCTGGCCGAACAGGCGGCCGCGCGAGAGCATCCCCAAAACGTGCTCGAATCTGCCCGCAGTATTCTAATGCTGGGCATGTCCTATCGTACAGTCGCCCCCAATCCGCCCCAGACGGAACAAGGATCGGTTGCACGATATGCTTGGGGCCGAGACTATCACGACATCATCCATCAACGCCTACGCGCGTTACGCCGCTTCCACGAACAGTTGACACCGTCAGCGGCCGTCCGAGGAGTTGTCGATACGGCTCCGCTACTGGAACGCGAGTTCGCCCATCAGGCCGGTTTGGGCTGGTTCGGGCGCAACTCGTTACTGATTAACGAGCAATTAGGCAGTTACTTCTTCCTGGCAGCGCTACTGACCAGTGAAAAACTCGAATATGACTCGCCGATACAAACCGACCACTGCGGAACGTGCCAGGCTTGTATAGACGCCTGCCCGACGGGAGCGATATGCGAAGATCGACAGGTCGACGCCCGACGCTGCCTGAGCTATTTGACGATCGAACATCGCGGCGCGATTCCAGACGAATTCCGCCAGGCGGTCGGCACTCGGGCTTTCGGCTGCGACGCCTGCCAAGAAGCTTGCCCCTGGAACCGCTCTCGACAACCGCCCAAACCGATCTCCGCCGAAGCCGAATTTTTCCCCGCCGAAGGCATGAATCCGCTGGAACTCACCGAGCTCTTCACGCTAGACGACGAAGGCTTTCGCCGGCGGTTTCGTAAAACACCTCTTTGGAGGGCAAAG
Source organism: Pirellulales bacterium (assembly GCA_016934075.1). Lineage (GTDB taxonomy): Bacteria > Planctomycetota > Planctomycetia > Pirellulales > Thermoguttaceae > JAFGTN01. The sequence continues at coordinate 2,779 of JAFGTN010000420.1, read as the reverse complement.
CGATCGAGCATTCTTCGAAACGCCGCACTTGTGCTGGGCAACCAGGCGAGTTTGCGGGTTACGGAACCGATGCTGAAGGCACTGAACATAGGAATCGGCGACAATGACCCGGTTGTGCAAGCGGCCTGCGCGTGGGCATTGAAGCAATGCAACCGATAGAGCGAATACATAATAGGTTGGGAGAATACATAATAGGTAGGGCGAAGCTTCCGCTGAGCCGAGCGATTTTCTACGGATTTGGATACACGCACGACAAGCATAAACGGCTCAGCGGGAACTTCGCCCTCCCTGCCCTCCCATGCTCCACCCCCGCAGACTTTCGCCAATCGGTTTGGCCGTCGCCGAGCTTGAGCAATTCCGCTTCGCCTGCCAAATAATTCCTTGCCCACCTTTTGACATAGTGTATGATTTCCACGCCTGCTGAGTAATTGCAGTGCTATTGGAGAATTGAACAATGCCCAGGATCGCGGCGGTGATCGGCGTCTTTGCTGTAATCGCCATTTGCACCTTCGTAAACATTAAGCGTTACCCTGCCGTGTGGGACATGGTCGGTTCGTCGCCATGGTTTACCCAAGATGCAAATTCCTCGCCAAAAGATCACGCCCCACAATCGAGCGAAATTGCCAACTCCGCCATAACGGAAGAGTCGGCGCCGGCATCGCAGACCGTGCAGGAATCGCGGGTACAAAAAACTCTGCCCAGCCTCCGGCCGGAAATAAGCAGCCACTCGAATTCGGTTGGCAATTCGTGGCAAGATTATTCGTCTAGCGACTCAGTCGAATATCCCGACTATGGTTCTTACGAAGATGACTATAGTCCTTCCGAGGAGTCGAGCCCGACGGAAACAGCTAAAACGCCAGTCTACCAAGGACTGAATCCCGGCCCCATCAAGGTTCAGGATCCCATAACAAAATCGGTCGCTACGAACGATTACACCTCCGACTATACATCTGATTACGCTTCGGATTACACGTCGGAAACTCCCCAAGAAGCAGATTCGACAGCACATTCCGGCAATACCGACAACAAGTGGCCGGCCGAAATGTCGCCCAAGATGAAATATGCCGCCAAACCGCCATTGCTCGAATCGTCGCAGCAATGGAACACCGAGCGGCCGGTGGTTCCGGTGGTGAGACCGGATGAAGATAAGAAAAACGCTAAGCCGAATTCCAAGGACTCATCAAAAAACAAACCGGCAAAAAAATCAGAAACAAACTCCGATGACGATGAAGATACGGTCGTCCGACATCTGCCAAAAGTCGATCCCAATCGAAAACCGATCCGCATGAACATACAGAATTCCTACCCGGTGGATCCGATTCCGGTCTATCCGGACACGGGGCGATGAGGGGATTGCAAAGAAGGGTGTAACAGAAGAAGGGATAACAGAAGGAAACGAAGATCACAAAGAGGACTTCGTGAAAAGGTGACACTTTTGTAGATTGGCACAGTCATCACCTTTCACGCCCATTCCGGGCGCGCCACACACGAAGCTCCTTCGCCCTTCCGAATTCTTGCGAATCCGGCTACGACTTGCTTCAAGTCTTACTGAGAGGGCGTCTCTAGCCTGCCTGGGCTTCCGCTTGCTCGCGCCCCAAAACCCGATCCACCGCCAGGCGCGCGTTTTGGGCTTCCAGACAAACCTGGCGGAAAACTTCGGGGCGGGATATGCCCGAAAAACGCAAGACTTCTTTACCGTCGCGTCGGAAGACCAATTCGCCGGAATGCAACCACTCCTGTCCCGGCAGCGTTTCTACTTCGATCACGTCGAACTCGTCGTAGCCGATCGCCCGATCCTCGACGGGCGTCAAACCGCGCTCGATCACCACGCGTCGATCGGTGAGCCGATATCTCCGAGCCACAAACGGCATCAACTGCCAGGCATAAACGGCCAGACTGATGGGCACCGTAACAACGCTCAAAAGCGTCCCCAGCGAGACGACAGTGCCGAAATTCGGACCAACTGTGGCAAATCTACCAACCCAACGGCCGGGAGCGGTGGCGGTGATGGTAGGCCAGCGAACGGTAAGTGTGCTTTCGGTGTTCACAGCAGTGTTTTCCAATGAAAAATTTGGGTCTTCACGGAATTTAGTAGGCCAAAATGGCATTGTCGTGTTCCGCACGAAGGTTTTTAGAGGCATGGGCTAACAAAAGTATGAAAAAGAAGCTGCTCGGACCATAGAGTATCCGAGGAGCCTTGACAGAATATACTTCTGTTAGCAGCCGGTTATCCCTTGGTAGGTTGCTCTTCAGCAGTGTCTACCTCCGCTTCACCAGACCATGGTATTATCACCCTGTAGTATGGCTTGAGTCAATATACTTTTGTTAGCCCATGCCTCTAAAACCTCTTGCCGAAGGCAGGTTGAATTGTTTTGCGGATGTCTCTTTCCTGAGATCGTCTGTCTCCACCGATCAAAAGTATAATCAATTTCTGCCCACGCCTAGTGAAATAAACTCGATACCCTGGATCATAATCTATCCGTAATTCGGATACGCCGCTGCCGACCGGTTTGACATCTTCCTCTGTACCCGCCCTTCGCTTGCACTTTGGGTGAGTATTTCCACAAAAAAACCCGACCGGAATTTCTTCCGGCCGGGTCGTTATATAAATCTGGTAGCTAGCTCACTGTTTGGTCATCGTAGCTGATAACCTCTGTAATTCTGAATCATGTTTGGAACATGAAACAGTTCTAATAATCCTTAGAAAGGAGGTGATCCAGCCGCAGGTTCCCCTACGGCTACCTTGTTACGACTTAGTCCCAATCGCGGAGTTCGTCTT
>JAFGTN010000419.1 GCA_016934075.1 Pirellulales bacterium | reverse complement strand
TTGTGTTGCAGCCCGGGTTTTGCGAGAATATGCCTCCAACTATAGTAAACATCGAGTCCCTGATTTATTCCCATGTCGATATTTTCTCCCAATCTTGCCGTTAAAAGTGTTTTGGAACTCAGTCGCGAGCGATTGACGGAATTGGGGCTGGACGCCCTGCTTTTGGATGTTGACTGTACGCTGAAGGAGTACCGTTCGGAAGATGTTTTGCCCGAAGTCCGCGATTGGATAGATGAACTCCGAGCCGCCGGTGTGGGACTCTGCCTGGTTTCCAACGGTTTGGGCAAGCGAATCGGCCGCCTGGCCGAGAAACTGGACCTGCCCTATATAGCGGCTGCCTGCAAGCCGCTGCCGTTCGGACTCCGCTCGGCGGTTCGTAAGATGGATTTCGATCGCACGCGCACCGCCATGGTCGGCGATCAGCTCTTCGCCGACATCCTTGCAGCACACCTGGCCGGAATTTTCAGTATACTTGTCGAACCCATCAGCCCCGAACAGGAACCATGGTTCACGAGGGCAAAGCGGCCGCTGGAACGGGGGTTGGCGGGGGGGAGAGGTGAGACTTGAGAAATATAGTGCAGTCCACCAGTTTGACGTGCCGTGTATTTTACCGAGAAAAATAAGAAAATGCCAACTTCACACTAGAAAATCCGACACTACGAAATATGCAAGAATTTTTCCGCGATGGGGATATTGAGGGAGTGATTCTGCAGCCGCTCGTGCGGCGCGAGGATGAGCGGGGGTGGTTGGTCGAGGTCTTTCGCGAAGATGAAATGGTCGAGGAACAGATGCCGGTGATGGGTTATCTCAGCCATACGCTCCCGGGTGTTGCCCGCGGGCCGCACGAGCATCGTGAGCAGACCGACACGTTCGCATTTCTCGGCCCGGGCGATTTCAAGCTCTACTGCTGGGATGTGCGTGCCGATTCGCCCACCTGCGGCAACCGCATGACGCGCGTTGTGGGCGAGTCATGTCCCCAGCGAGTTATCGTCCCGCCCGGTGTGATCCATGCGTACAAGAATATCAGTTTGGTATCGGCGCTAGTCGTAAACTGTCCGAACCGCCTCTACGCGGGCCCCGCCCGCAAGAACCCCGTCGACGAGATCCGTCACGAAGATTGTGAGAATAGCCCCTATGTACTCGATTGAGGGATCAAAGGAACCGGAGACAATATCAGGCTTTGTAGCATCAAAATAGATGGTGGCCTTGTTAGCCCCGTCGCCTGCGACGGGACAGGAAGCATCGAGACGCCATACACACCCATCCGGCCGCAGGCGGCCGGGCTAACATTTTTATTATGTCCTTGCATCCCATCCTCATCACCGGTTCGAAAGGTCTTTTGGGCTCGGAACTATGCCGGCAGCTTGGCCAAGACGCGGTGGGGATCGACCTGCCGGAATTCGATATTACCGACCGTGGTATGGTCGCGCGGCGGATCGAAGGACTTCGGCCGCGGGCGGTTATAAACACGGCCGCCTACACGGCCGTCGATCGGGCGGAGGACGAGCCTAACGTATGTTGGGCGGTGAATGTGGCCGGAGTGGCGAATTTGCTCGACGCCTGTTGTGCGGTGGACGCCAAGTTTGTGCAAATTAGTACCGACTATGTTTTTGGGGGCGCCCGACTGGATGAAAGGCGACCTTTTTGCGAAACGGACGTTCCCCTCGCGCTCGGAGTCTATGCCGAGTCGAAACTCGAAGCCGAGCGGTTGGTCGAAGATGCCGCGGGCGAGCATTTAATCGTGCGCACCAGCGGGCTGTACGGACCGGCAGCGGAACACTCGGCTGGGAATTTTGTGGATACCATGTTGCGGCTTGCCGATGCAGGTTCGTCGATCCGCGTGGTCGATGACCAGTGGACCGTGCCCAGTTACGTCCCGCATGTCGCAAGAGCTATCGCATTTTTGGTCAATGAGTCGCATTGCGGCACTTTTCATGTCGTAAATTTCGGGCAAACCACCTGGTATGGCTTCGCCCGCGAAATTTTCGAATTGCTTGGTCGAGAGGTCGATCTGACGGCCGTTTCAACTGCGGATTACCCCACTAGAGCGTGGCGTCCGGCCTATAGCGTACTGGATGGCGGAAAATATGACAGCTTGCCGGGCCGTCCGGCGATGGCGACTTGGCAAGATGCGTTGTCTACCCACCTTAAGTAGGGTGTATTCGTGGCGTGGCAAGCCCGACGGACATTAATCTCAACCTTGACAATTTGTCGTATTCCAGTTGCAATAGTGATAGAAACGTCGAACGGGCCAGACGGTTGGGTAATACGTGCGCGCTTAATTAATAGCGTGGCTGTAACAGTCCGTTGAAAAGGGTGCCACTGGCTGTTTGTCAGCCAGTGCGAACTGGGATGCTGGATAACGCTGGCTGACAAGCAGCCAGTGGCACCCAGAGCACGATAGAAGGAACACAAGAGATGAATTGGCCCGGAGTTATCTGTTTTCGAAAACGTCGGTTTTCAAAATCTGGCCGCGGCGGCTTCACGCTGATCGAAGTTCTTGTGGCGGTTACTTTGACGCTGGTGATGATGGCCGCGGTGGTGCAGATCTTCGCCATCGTGGGCAAGAGCATCAACAACTCGCGTTCGACTTTGGAAATGTCCGAACGCATCCGCGCCGCCGCCTCGCGTCTGCGACTCGACCTAGAAGGCGTAACCGCCGACATGATACCACCCGGCCGACCGGAAGAAGGCAAGGGTTATTTCGAATACATCGAAGGGCCCATCGGGCCGGTTCCCGCCGCCACACCCGGTTACAACAACGACGAGAGCGGCGCTGTCGACTCGACCGTCGGTGACCACGACGATATCCTCCAATTTACCACCCGCAGCCGTAACGAGCCGTTCGTGGGGCGAGGGGTCATGATTAATGCCGCTGGAGGTATCCAAAGAGTCACCATCAGCTCGCAAGTCGCCGAGGTTGCCTGGTTCATGCGGGGAACGACGCTCTATCGAAGAGTCCTGCTGGTATCGCCGTCGTTCGATGCGGATATTAGCAATGCCGTGCCGCGAGAAGCAGAAATTCCCATCAAGAATAGGTATGCAGATCCAAGCATGCATGGACCGGACATCAGGCATAAGATGGGATTTTACAACAACTACGATCTCTCTGTTCACTGGGACGCTAACTTAGGCAAGATTGTTTGCAACACGTTGGCCGATCTGACCCGACGAGAATGCCGATTTGCACATCCACCGTTGAAGTACCAAGGGGGCGCCTGGATCGATGCATTTCCATACGCGCTATATAATCAGAATCAAGCGTGGCGAAACCTCGGCCTGCCGATTTTGCGAGAAACCGCGCATGCGGCTTGGCCGTTTCCGGTCGACGGGAAAATGCCGTATCAGACAAATAATTTACCGGCAGTTGTCTTGACCTCGACAGGAACGCTGTTCGACGCTTGGGCGAATCCTCTCCCCGTCGAAGAACTCGACCCCGAGACGGGCGCTATCAGCGCGTTGAAAACATTGCCGGCAGATCCGCCGCAACAGCCAGGCGCGCCGTCGTATCCACCTGTCAATCCGTCAGCGCCGCAGAAACCGTCGCCAAGATACAACGACCCCATGACCCGTGCGAGTGAAGATGTTATTCTCACGAACGTTTTGGGCTTCGACGTAAAGGTTTGGGATCCGGGGGCGCCGGTGCTCTTAACCCCGAGTAATGTTTCGCTATTACCGGGTGATTTGAATTATCCGGCAGCATTAGCCCTATATGCAGGCGGAGGTGTAGGCGCCCCGCTGTTAGCATCCCGTGGTGCCTATGCCGATCTCGGCTATGGCTACAATTATCTCACAACTCCACCCACCCTTCTTGTCACTTCGAACTTCTCCGCTGTTGACTGGTATGCCCAGCAAAGAGCCACCCCCCCCGTCATCGAAAATGTTAACACCGCCCGACGAGTGTACGACACCTGGTCGATCCACTACGAGCATGATGGGAAAGATCAGGATGATGGTGGTCCGGGTCCTGTCGACGAAGGCACTAACGGATTCGACGATGACGGCAACGGCGTGGTTGACGATCCCGGCGAGTTGGAAGCTCCACCTCCTTATCCCTACCCCCTGCGTGGCATTCAGATCAAGATTCGCGTTTACGACCCCGACAGCCAGCAGGTTCGCGAGGTTACCATCAAGCACGACTTCCTGCAGCGGTAGCGTCTGCGGGTGCCGAAGTGTTTTTTGGGGATAGCCCAGCATTTAGCCCGAAGGGCTTTACATAAGACAGCCCAGGGTTGCCGCATAGCGGCTACCCTGGGTGAGTGGGATAAATACAGACGAAAACCCCAACGGGGTTTCGTGGAGGCGCGTGTTGCAGAATCGCCGGCGGTTTGAATTGCTGTTCGGCTTGGCGCCGGGCAATACGCGGATTGCGCATCAACGAAACCCCGTTGGGGTTTTGCTATGTGGCGATATCGTTACCCCGGGTAACCGCTTCGCGGCAACCCGGGGCTATCCTATCCCAAGCCCTTCGGGCTATTTGTTTTTGTATGCCGTCGTAGTTGGTAGATTTGCTCATAGATATTGGCAAATCGGCTTTAGCCCGAAGGGCTTTCTATAAGACAGCCCAGGGTTGCCGCGCAGCGGCTACCCTGGGTGAGCAGTAAGAATCCAGACGAAAACCCCAACGGGGTTTCGTGGAGTCTCGTTGGGCAAATTTCTTTGGGGATTGTTTGATATTTTTGTCCGGGATTATTATTCTACAATCATCGTCTTAATCCCAGACGTATTGTTCGTTAAATGAAATACTGTGTTTTTTCAGGATCTGGCGGAATTCGTCCTTGAACGACAAACGCCTGTGATGTTCTTCTTGAGAACGAATGTATTCTTCCACTCGATGTTTTTGCGAGATGCTTACCGAAAAAGCACCGTAGCCTGCTTGCCATCGGAAGTCACGCCATTGCGGGCTTTTTTTCTTCGCCCACAATGATGAAGCGCGTTTAAGTTCTTTTACCCATTCAGCTAAGGCTATGGTTCGCGATTGGCTTGCCAGAAGATGGATGTGATCCGTCGCTCCGTCGACTATGATGGCGGGACAATCAAGATTGGCGGATATGCCCGCAAGGTATCGATGCATTTCGTGGCGTAAATTGCGATTTTGGAGTAATGCGCGATGCTGTTTGGTGGAAAAGATAATATGCACTAATACGTTGGAGAGCGATTGGGGCATTGATGTACCTCCGAAACCCCGTTGGGGTTTTGTTATGAGTTGGCATCGTTACCCAGGGTAGCCGCTGCGCGGCAACCCGGGGCTATCCTATCCCAAGCCCTTCGGGCTATTTGCTCAAACTTCCAGCTCTGTCCTATCCCAATCCCTTCTGGCTATCGGCCTGATCCCTTAGTTCTGCCCTCTGCCTTCCGCCCTCCGCCCTCTCATCATCCCTCGTCCACCCCGCAACCGACCGGCGTTTTGTCTTCGTCGAGTAAGTGTCGGTTGTCTGCCGAGCTGTTGATCGAAGTCGCGAAATGTTGTCGTCGCGGAATTTGCCGTTTTCCGGCCAAGGCGCGTCGTCTTGCACTGGCGGCATGCACTACCGTGGTGGTTGCCAGCAGAAGGGCCATGAGACAGAACAGGCTGGGGTAGCTGGGCATGCCGGCTTTGGTTGCAAAGTGCAGTATCAACCCCGATGCCGGCGCCCCGACCAGTACGCCCATGTCGTAGGCTGCCAACATTACCATCATGGCCAGCCCCCGATAGCGTTCGGGGAAATGGCTGCTGCCCGATGCGATTACACAGGGGAAAAGGATGGCATGCGAGATGCCGTAGCCGATGCCGGGCACTATCAGGCCCCATTCGCTCCGTACGCCCAGGAAAAGGAACTGGCTTATTGCCAGACCGATCAGCCCCACCAGTATCATGGGCGTGGTTCCGAAGCGTTCGGGCAAGCGACGGGTGAGTATGCGCGTGAGGAAACCGACCGGTGCGTATACGCTGAAGAACAAGGCGATGCGGGCAATTTCCAAATCGGCCGCATAGGTACGCAGGAACGTGGTCGGCATTCCGATTGTCACGCCCATGACCATGCCCACCAGCAATACGTTGCCCGGGTGGTAACGTCGCAAGACGGCCAACAGTGGCGGGCGCCGCGTACGTTTGACGGGTGTTGTGCCGTGAGTGGCCGCCCAGATGAACAACAGCGAGAACAATCCCAGCGAGCCGGCTACCACGAACATGCGATCGACCTGCCATTGCGAGATGGTGTCGGTTCCCATCAGAATGTCGCCGAGTTGCGTACCTATGACCATGCCCAAGAAACCGGCCGTGCCCAACATGCCCAGCATCTCGGCCATCCGCGATGCCTGTGCGCGGCCCGAAACCATGGCCATCGAGGCCCCGAATATTCCGGCGATGCCCGAGGCCATGCAGATTCGCAAGATATAAATCCACGGGCCCTGGCAGGTTTCCAGCGTTAAATGTCCGAAACAACTGGCGGAAAACAATACGGCCGATCCCATCCAGATCAGCCGCGGTCCGTTGCGATCGATTCCGGATCCCAGAGCCAGGCGAGTGAACAGGCTGCCAACCGTACCAATGCCCACGATCCAGCCCAGATGGAACTCCGTCCCCCCCAGCATGGTCACTAGATCGGCGTAGCGAAACAAAATCGCATAGGCCGTCATGATTAACATATTGGCTAAATAAGCGAACCAGAAGGAGGTTCCATAGCCGCCCACGGCCTGAATTTCGATGCCGGTGGACTCGCCGGCCGGGGCATCGATTCTGGAGTTTTTATGATTGCGACGGGGGGATTTGATGGTGTTTTGGGTTATCATTCGTTCGGAAAGTACTTTTTGGCAATCATTGCATGCAAGCGTACTAGTATAGCAGGAGCGGGATGGTGATTATAGGGTTCACGATTAAATCGATATTTTTACCGCCGTCCATTTTTGGGGGCATCATACGCGGCGGTTGAGCTTCGAGCTTGGGGCGGGTTCTGATAGAATCGGCCACGAGAACACTAGGATTTGTCGGAATACAGTTGTGGGGGCGGCTGGCGGCCAATGTACCGATTCCTGAATAATTCGGACGTTCTTATACCTCAAAATGAATGGAAACAAAATGGCAGAATCCGATAACACGACCGAGGGAGGTTGTGCTACAAACGGCGTGAATGCCGATAAAACGCTGGTCACCGTTGCCACTTATAACGAGATCGAAAATCTCCCCCGACTGGTGGCGGAGATTTTCGAACACGCACCCCAGGTCGACATCCTGGTAATCGACGACAATTCGCCCGACGGTACGGGCGAGTGGTGCGACGAGCGGGCGGCCGAAGATCAGCGTGTTCATTGTCTGCATCGCCAGGGCAAATTGGGGCTGGGCACAGCGATTATCGCCGGCATGAAATACGGCATCGAGCACGGCTATAAAAACGTGTTGAATATGGACGCCGACTTCAGCCACGATCCCAAGTATCTGCCCGACCTGCTGGCCGGCATGGAGCCGGAAAACGGCGAGCCGGTCGATGTCATGATCGGCTCCCGCTACGTACCCGGCGGGGGCGTGGAAGGCTGGCCCTTCAAGCGCCATTTCATGAGTCGCGGCGTCAATCTCTACGCCCGTTGTCTCCTGGGTTTGAAGTCGAAAGACTGCAGCGGCTCGTACCGTTGTTACAGCACGAAATTGCTCTCCAAGGTAGATTTCGACCGGGTCCGTTCCCGCGGCTACTCATTCCAGGAAGAGATCCTCTGGCTGCTCAAACGTCAAGGCGCCACCTTCGGCGAAACGCCCATCGTTTTTGTCGACCGGCAACTCGGCAGCTCGAAAATCGATTCCGGCGAAGCCACCGCGGCGTTACGGATTATTTTCTCCCTGGGCGTTAAGAATTGGTTTGGTATTAAATGAGTTTTCAGACTTCAGACGACAGACGACAGAGGACAGTCGTAGGCCGGGTCGTGACCCGGCAACTGATTTAACGGTAAACGCAAACACCGGGTCATGATCCGACCTACGTTTCTGAAGTCCGTCGTCTGAAGTCTGTAGTCCAAATCCTCCATTACAACACATCATCCCCTCCCATACACATGTCCCCACCGCAAAGCACCGTTTATTTTCGCGTCCTCTACGCCGACACCGACCAGATGCAGACTTATTACAACGCGCGCGTGCTGGAATGGTTCGAACGCGGTCGAAACGAACTGCTGCGCGAGTTGGGAAAGGCATATCGGCTTTGGGAAGAGTCCGGCATTATGCTTCCGGTTCGAGAGGTTTGGGTGCGCTTCGAGGGTCGCGCTGAATACGACGACCGGCTCAAACTCGATACCAGCGTTTCCATGCCGTCGAAGGCACAGATCCGTTTCGATTGCCGCATCGAGCAGGCCGACTCGGGGCAGGCCGTCTGTCATGGGCATACCGTCCACGCAATCGTAAGTGAAATGGGCCGGCCTGTGCGCCCGCCAGGGTGGTTGGTGGAACTGATCGCCGGTTAAATCCCTGCTTTTTTACTACATAGTTCCGCCACCTTGTGCCGCAAGGCAGTTGCTGTTAACCTTATTTTCTAGTGTTCGACACTCGCCCGAGGTAGCATCCGGCCACTATCGAGCGTTTCTTACCAATTACATTGTTGCCCACAATCCAATAAAGGAGCCCATCCATGGTCCGTCATCTTTGGCAGTCCGTCGCCGTCGCAGGTTTGATTTTGATCACCGGCGGGAGTTTATTCGCCGCCGACGCCAAGCTCACTGTCAGCGTCGAAGCCGGCGACTTCGATCGCGTTAACACACCAGTCACGGTTTGCGTGGCCGTACCCGAGGAAAATGCCGAGGTGAAGACGGTGACTTTGTCCGATCCCAAAGGCAACAAGATCGTGGCCCAACTGACGGCTCCGGATCTTCTCGCGCCAGCCTACGACGCCGGGCCGGGAAAAGTTCTGCGGCAGTTGAATTTCATTCTTCCCGAGCTGGCCAAGGGACAAACGCTCAAGCTCAGCGGCGACTTGAATGCCCGGCAACCCACGTCCAAGGCCTCGCTCACCTGGAAGCACCAGAAGGATAAGTATTCGGAACTCTCGGCAGGCGACCGACCGGTGATGAGATACATGTGCCAGCCAGTGGATAAAACGTCTAAGGAATCGCGTTTCGCCACGGGCAAGGTTTTTCATCACCTCTATGACCCGGCCGGAAAGCGATTTGTCACCAACGGCCCCGGCGGGCTGTTCCCGCACCACCGCGGTCTTTTCTTCGGCTACACCAATTGCAGCTACGAGGGTTGCCCCAAGGCCAATACCTGGTATTGTCACGATGGCGAATTACAAACGCACGAGGGAACCGTGTCCGAAGAGTCCGGTCCGGTCCTGGGGCGGCACCAGGTCAAGGTCGATTGGCGGAATCAAAAGGGCGAAGTTTTCGCCAAAGAGAACCGTGAAATGACCGTCTACAACGTGCCCGGCGGGACGATGGTCGAGTTTGCCACCAATCTCAAGAGCACCGTCGGCAAGGTGAAGCTCGACGGCGACGCCCAGCACGCCGGTTTCCAGTTCCGCGCTAGCAACGACGTGGCCGAAAAGACCAGTAAACAAACCTACTACTTGCGGCCCGACGGTAAGGACAAGCCGGGCAGCTTCCGCAATCCCGACCGCAAAAATCGCGAAGCCACGCCCAAATGCAAGGACCTGCCATGGAACGCGGTCAGCTTCGTGCTCGACAATAAGCGTTACACGGTCGTCTATATCGATTCGCCGCAAAACCCCCGCCCCTCCTGGCACAGCGAACGCGACTATGCCCGCTTCGGTTGCTACTTCCCTTACGAAATCGATAAGGGCAAGGATCTCACGGCCACCTATCGGGTTTGGCTGCAGGAAGGCGAAATGAACGTGGCCGAGGCGGCCGCTCTGGCCAACGATATGGCCCATCCGCCCATAACGGTTGCCACGGTTACCACCGGCCGGGAAAAACCGGCAGCATTGACCCCGCCCGAGGGCTTCACGATGATGTTCAACGGCAAGGATTTCACCGGCTTGCGGGCTTTGGGACACTTCGATCCGGCCAAATATCGCGCCATGTCCGACGAAGATCGGAAGAAGCTCGACGCCAAGATGATGGATGACTTCAAGAATCACTGGCGGGTGGAAAACGGCGAATTGGTAAACGACGGCCACGGGCCGTATGCCACCAGCGAGAAAGACTACGGCGATTTCGAGCTATGGCTCGAATATAAAACCGTGCCCCTGGCCGACAGCGGGATCTATCTTCGCGGTATCCCCCAAGTACAAATTTGGGATACACGTAAAGAGGGCGGCAAGTGGAATATCGGCGCCGATAAGGGGTCCGGAGCGCTATGGAACAATCCCGGCGAAGGCAAGTGGCCCAAGGTGCATGCCGACCGCCCCTTCGGCGAATGGAACTCGGTCAAGGTCAAGATGATCGGCGATAAAGTTACCGTGGTTTATAACGACAAGCTGGTCGTCGAGAATGCGCCCTTGAGCAACTACTACAATCGCGAGGCGCCGGCCTACGACAAGGGACCCATCCAACTGCAAACACACGGTGGCGAGATCCGTTGGCGGAATGTGTTTATTCGCGAGATTCCGCGGAAATAATAGGATGCAGAATAAAAGAGTGTCCTAGCGAATTTGGGTGCCACTGCTGGCTTGTCCAGCAGTGTTTTTCCGGAAGTTTATTGCTCTCACTGCTGGACAAGCCAGCAGTGGCACCCTTTTTCAACGGGCTACTATCTGGATCAAGTGTAACTATTGTTTTGTATTACCCGAATCCGTTACCTCGTCGCCACTGTCACTTGTGGAATCCGTCATATTATGTTCGACCTCGGGCGTGCCGGTCGTGCCTGGTGGCACGGAAGCCCGCCGCGCGCAACCACCCAAACACACCATGCATACGATCATGCCCAATGCCAGGAAAAGTTTTGTTACTTTCCTTCGCTTATACAAACCAAAACTCATCTAATCCTCCGGAAAAATGTTCAGCCGATAACAGTGCAACTATAATCCAGAGCATACAAAAGTCTCTTGTCGGAGACAACCGCTATATTTGAGAGAGCAACCGTAGGTTGTAACCCGGCGGTTTCATGTTTGCCGACTCTATTATTGCCGGGTTACAACCTGGCCTACGAGATCAAAATTCCCGGAGATCTTCAAAACACTCACGAAATTCGGATACTTGAACGGCTCCATTCGACTATGTTAGAATGGGGGTCGCAATCATTTTTAACAACAACCGCTAATATCCCACCAAATAAGGAACCTACCCGTGAAACGTCGTGATATGTTACTTTCGTCCGCCGCCGCTCTGGCCGGCGCCTCTATGTTCCCCCTCCGCTGGGCCGCGGCCGAAGAAAAAAAAGCCGGCTCGAAGAAGCAGAAGGTCTTATTCTTCACTCGTAGCGTGGAATACGAACATTCGGTCGTCAAACGCGTCGGCGGCAAGCTCAGTTATGCCGAGCGTGTGCTTACCGAACTTGGCGCCAAGCACGACGTCGAGGTGGTTTGCACCAAGGACGGATCGGTTTTCGACGGCGACTTAAAGCAATACGATTGCATCGCATCTTATGCCTGCGGCAATCCCGATGAGCCCAGCATAACCGGCGCGCCGCCCATCACGCCCAACGGCAAGAAACGTCTGTTGGCGGCCGTGGCCGGTGGAACGGGGTTTGTGGGCATTCATTCGGCCTGCTACTTCTATTACTCGAAAGGCCCGCGGCTGCAGAGTCAAACAAAAGTCGATCCCTATGTTTCCATGCTCGGAGGCGAGTTCGCAATGCACGGCGCTCAGCAGAAGGGCACCATGCGAGTGGTCTCGCCCGACTTCCCGGCCATGGACAAGTTGGGCAAATCGTTCAGCATGGTCGACGAATGGTACGCCCTGAAAAACTTCGCTCGCGACCTGCACGTGATCCTCGTGCAGGAAACCGAGGGCATGGACATCAAAGGCAAATCCAACAAACAAGCATACGACCGCCCGCCCTTCCCCTCCACCTGGGCCAGAATGCAGGGTAAGGGCCGAGTTTTCTACACCGCCATGGGCCACCGCGAGGACGTCTGGGACTCCGAAAAATTCCAGCAGGTCCTGCTGGGCGGTTTCGGTTGGGCCATGAAGAATGTCGATGCCGATATACAGCCGAATATCGACCGCGTGACGCCGGAGGCCGGGAAGTTGCAGAGGACATAGGAAATGAGGAATGACGAAATCAGAATGAAGAAAGAATTAGGGAATGACGGAATGACGGAATGATCAATGATCAATGGGCTCTCGCTCATACCTGATAACTGAAAACTGACAACTGACAACTGACAACTCAAAATTCGAGAGATTCAATCATGAAACGTCGAGACATGTTGCTTTCTACCGGGGCTGCGATAATTGGGCTTTCGGCCGGGCCGCTGCGCAGGGTTGTTGCCGAGCCCAAAAAACCCAAGGTGCTTTATTTCACGCGCAGTGTGGACTTCGAGCATTCGGCGGTCCGGCGCGACGGCAATAATCTCAGCATTTCCGAGCGGGTGCTGAGCGAATTGGGCGAGGACTATGGTGTTGATGTAACGTGCACCAAGGACGGGCGGGTGTTTGACGAAGATTTGACCAAATATTCAGCCATCGCCTTCTATACCTGCGGCGATCTTACCAAGCCCTCCCCACGCAAAACCCCGCCCATGACTACTCGCGGTAAACAGCGGCTGTTGGACGCCGTCGCCGGCGGTGTGGGATTTGTGGGCATACATTCGGCGACCGACACGTTCCACTCCGAGGGCCCGAGAGGCGAAAACCAGGAGAAGGTCGATCCCTACATCGCCATGATCGGCGGCGAGTTCATTTCTCACGGACCGCAGCAAGTGGCCACCATGCGCGTCACCTCGCCTTACTTCCCCGGCATCAAAAACCAGGGCGCGCCCGAATCCTTCGAATTGAACGAGGAATGGTACTCGCTGAAGAATTTTGCCAAGGACATACACGTGATACTCGTGCAGGAAACCGAGGGCATGAAAGGCGATTGTTACCAGCGTCCGCCCTTCCCGGCCACGTGGGCCAGGATGCATGGAAAAGGCCGCGTGCTCTACACCTCGCTCGGACACCGCCACGACGTCTGGACAAACGAAGAGGTGCAAACCGGCCTGGTAGGCGGCTTCTCCTGGGTAATGGGCCGGGCCGACGCCGAGATCCCGGCGAATATCGATAAGGTTACGCCGGATGCCGCTGTTTTGAAGCGGAAGGCGTAAGTTTTCGGACTTCAGACGACAGACAACAGACTTCAGACTTTGGACGACAGCGGGTAGCCCCGATAGCTTGTTTATCGGGGTGCCGCAGGCACAAGAGGCATCGTAGCGGCCTTGCGACTCAGCCGCCTCTGTTTCGAGAATCGTAAGCCGTGTCGCTCCCCGGCATTTACATTTCCTGTTAGCTCCATTGCCGTCACGACCTACGTTGCTTATGTCCTAACTGGACTTTTGCAAAATTGCGAGTCAAGGGCACTTAGATATAAATTGGCGGCGCAGCCGGTAATTGATATCTAAACGCAGCAGAGATGTTAACTTGTTATCTGTCAATGAATTCATGTTAGTCAAGGACAATGTAAAAGAAACCTTCGCTTCGCAAAGCTTTCTTTTACATGTGCCCTTGACTCGCAATTTTGCAAAAGTCCAGTCCTAAGTCTTATGTCCTAAGTCCTACTCTTCCTCCACCGCCATCCAACCCGGCCGGTAGCGTAAATACCAAGCGACATTATCAACAACACCGATCCGCACCAGAGCGGGACTTTTTGTCGCAAGGGGCCCAGGTCCAGGGGCATGGGGTGATCGACCGGCCAGGCCATGGCGGCCGTGGCGGCGGTGGCGTAGAGGGTGGCAACCGCGGCGAATAC
>JAFGTN010000418.1 GCA_016934075.1 Pirellulales bacterium | reverse complement strand
CGGCACGATCGTCCGCCCTGGCGAAACCAACGGCTGCGTGGGTTGCCACGAACAACGCCGCTCGACGCCGGCCTTCGACCGCGGCACGGCTTGGCAACACGGCCCGCTACAGCTTAAGCCCTGGTACGGCCGGCCGCGATTATTCGGATACACGGTCGAGGTCCAGCCGGTTTTCGACAAGCATTGCGTCTCTTGCCACGATTACGGTAAAGACGAAGGCAAAAAACTCAACCTGGCGGGCGACCTGGGCCTGGTGTTCAACACGTCCTACGCCGAACTGCGCGGCAAGGGCTACGTAAGCGTCGTCGGCGCCGGGCCGTTCACGGTACAGATGCCCAAGACCTGGGGTTCTCACGCCAGCCGGTTGGCAAAGGTCATGCTCGAAGGACACGGCGACCCGAAGATCGACGACAAGATCAAACTCGGCCGCGAGGACATTGATCGCGTCATCACCTGGATCGACATCAACGCGCCCTACTATCCCAGCTATGCGGCCGGGGCTTATGTCGACTATCCCTACGGTCGTTCGCCTCTGGATAAGAAACAACTCGAACGCCTGGGAAAACTGACCAGTCTTCAACTGGTAGACGCGCGAGACGCCAATGTTAATAACACGGCCACTGTCAATTTCACCCGCCCGGAGTCGAGCACCTGTCTCGAACATTTTACCGATAAGAACGATCCCAAGTACAAAGAAGCATTGTTATTGATCCGCGCCGGCAGTGAACGCCTCCAACGCAACCCCCGTCCGGACATGCCCGGCTTCCGCTTGGTACACCCGGTTGAAATTCAACGAGAGAATAAATATCAGCAGCGCTTGCGGGAAGAAGCCGATCGTCGAGCCAAGATCGTGGCGGGCCAATAGGCAAACAGTAAATTCATCAGCAGGAGATATCCTCGTGACACATAAATCAAACACTCCATGCAGCCGCCGTTCATGGCTGGCCGGCACGGCGGCTGCAGCCGCCGCCTGGGCTGGTCGCGGCTCGGTCGCTCAAGCGGCATCTAAAGACGCGGCGGCCGTAAAGACCTATACCAACGCCGACTTCTACGACTCCCACGGTAAGCTCTCCAAGGACAAAGCCCGCGAGGCATATTACGATATGTTCCGCCGCTTCCACTATCCTATTTCTCCTAGGATCAAAAAGGATATGTGGATACTGGACTTCGGGCTGGGTGATTTTGCCCAGGTAGGCATGGCCGGCATCTTCTGGCTCAATCGCCAGGACTACAACTATTTCGGCCACGAAATCTACCTCCTGCCCGGCCAGATGATCGCCGAACACTGCCACGTGGCCACCGCCAAGGGCGCGGCCAAGATGGAATCGTGGCACCCCCGCAAGGGAAACATTTACACTTTCGGCGAAGGTGAGCCTACACCGGAATTCATCGAAAAGATCCCAGCCAGCCAACGCAACGTTGTCAAGTCGCGGCGGTGTTTACCGCTGGGTATCGACGAACTCGGAGATCTCAACCGCCTGACGGCCTGGCATTTCATGGTCGCCGGGCCCCAAGGCGCCATCGTCACCGAGTACGGCACGTACCATGACATGGACGGGCTGAAATTCTCCAACACCAAGGCTAAACTGTAAAAACCAAGCGATAAAGGAAATCACATAATGGCGGATCTGTCGCTATTTGATCTAACGGGCAAGAAGGCGCTTGTAACCGGCGGAGCGGTAGGCATCGGTCGCGCATGCGCGGTGGCCTTGGCCCGGGCCGGAGCCGACGTGGCCGTCGTCGATCTCAACGAGGAGGTCGCCGCGAAAACGGCCGACGAGATCCGAGCCATCGGTCGCGACGCCGTGGCCGTGCGTTGCGACGTTACCAAACGAGAAGAAGTCCAAGCCGCCGTCCAAAAGGTGGTTGTTAGCTTCGGCCGCTTGGACATCGCCGTTAACAATGCCGGAATCGGTATCCTCGGCGCCGACGAAGAGATGGATCAGGAGTCTTGGGACAAAGTAATCGGCGTGAACCTGACAGGTGTATTCTTATGTGCCCAGGCCGAGGCCCAACAAATGATCGCTCAGACGCCAACCGAAGGCAAGATCATCAACATCGCTTCTATGTCGGCATCGATCGCCAACTGCAACGCCTCTTACGACGCCTCGAAGGCGGGCGTGGTGCATATGACCCGCACGCTGGCCGCAGAATGGGGACGTTTCAATATCAACGTCAATTGCCTCAGCCCCAGCTACGTACTCACCCCCATGCACGCATCCACTCCGACAGTCGTCCGTAGGCGTATCCGCGAGCTTACGCCGTTGGGACATGTCCAGCGGCCCGAGGACCTCTACGGAGCGGTGATTTTCCTGGCCTCGGCGGCTTCGAATTTCGTTACCGGACACGATCTGATGGTCGACGGCGGCCACACTCTGAACGCCTGGCTTACGCCATTGGGACGCGCCGTACCGCCGCGCGTAGGTCCCGAGGAAGAAACCGTGCAACTCAAACACGACCTGGATCTGCTGGGGTTTTCCTACGACAAAGACGGCATCAATCCGGATGTGCATCCCGAAATAGCCGATGCCTTCAAGGCCGCCTTCGGAAGCGAGGAGGCACCGGAATGAACAGTCTTAACGGTGAATTGACTCCGGAAAAACTCGCCCGCATGCTCGACCTTAGCGCCGTCCGCGCCGAGGCCGATGCCGACGAAGTCCGCCGCCTGGCCGAAGTCGCCAAGCAATACAATTGCATTTGCGCCTTCGTGTTGCCCGCCTTCTTCGCTGAACTCAAACGGCACCTCGCCGATGCACCCGATGTGGGCCTGGGCGGAGTGGTGGGCTTTCCTTCCGGCGGCCACGGCACGGCAATCAAGGTCGCCGAGGCCCGCGAACTACTGGCACAGGGTGCGACGGAACTCGACATGGTGATAAACGTGGGCATGCTGCGTTCAAAACGCAATCAATATGTCGAAGACGACATCAGAGCCGTCGTCGAGGCGGCCGATCCCGTACCTGTCAAGGTTATCCTGGAGGCACATCATCTCAACGACGAAGAGATCATCCGCGGCAGCCAAATAGCGGTTCGCGCGGGCGCGGCCTTCGTCAAAACCGGAACCGGCTGGGTCTCTCCCGGAGCCACGCCGCATTACGTACGCCTGATAAAGGAAGCCGTGGGCGATGCGGCCAGGGTAAAAGCCGCCGGCGGCGTCCGCGACCTGGCCACGGTCATCGAAATGTACCACCTGGGCGCCACGCGATTCGGAGTTGGCCTGAACTCGGGAATCGATATACTGAAGGAGTGCTCCGCGTGTTGCAGCAATTCGTAGCCGGCTGTTGAGAAAGGAATCAAAAATGCCCGAAACGGTTTTGGCGTACGATCTTGGAACCGGTGGTAATAAAGCTTCGCTTTACGACGTTGAAGGCAATCTCCTGGCGGCCGCCTTCGTGCCTTATGACACCACCTATCCACAAGCCGGATGGCATGAACAGCGGCCCCAGGCGTGGTGGAAGTCGGTAGTTAAAAGCACTCGCCGACTTTTGCTGCAAAGTGAAGTCGATGCGTCCGGCATTCGTTGTCTGGGCATATCGGGACACAGCCTGGGCTGCGTGCCGCTCGACGCGTCCGGTCGACTATTGCGCAACTCGACGCCCATCTGGTCCGACAAAAGACCTCAGCAGCAGGCCGAACGATTCTTTACCGAGCTCGATCCCGGCGACTGGTATCGCATGACCGGTAACGGTTTCCCGGCTCCCCACTACACGATATTCAAAGTGCTTTGGTATCGCGATCATGAGCCCGAGATGTTCGGTCAAGTCGACAAGGTGATCGGCACCAAAGACTACATTAATTTTCGGCTCACCGGCCGTATCGCAACCGACTATTCCTACGCTTCCGGCAGCGGCGTTTACGATCTGTTGGAATGGGACTATTCCGATAAATTGCTCGCGGCCGCCGGACTATCGCGCTCGATCCTGCCGGATATCGTTCCTTCCACCGAAATTGTCGGCCAATTGACCACCGAGGCGGCCGACGAGTTGAATTTGCCCGCGGGCATCCCCGTATCCTGCGGCGGTGTCGACAATTCCTGCATGGCCCTGGGGGCGAGGGCCATGGCCGAAGGCCGCACCTACGCGTCGCTGGGCTCGTCGATGTGGATCGCCGTCTCCTCCGGCAAACCATTGTTGGAAAACACGGCCAAGCCCTACGTTTTCACACACGTTGTGCCCGGCATGTTCACATCGGCCGTTTCGATATTCTCGGGCGGATCGTCCTTGCGATGGGTTCGCGACACACTTTGCCACAACCTGGTCGAAGATGCCCGCGCGCAACACCGCGATCCGTACGAACTTATGACCGACCTGGCCGGACAATCGCCGGCCGGAGCCAAAAAACTTCTTTTCAATCCCAGCCT
>JAFGTN010000417.1 GCA_016934075.1 Pirellulales bacterium | reverse complement strand
GTTTATGGGGACCGCGGACATCGGCACTCAGAGATATTTGCACGGACACATGGCCGAGTGGTCTAAATGGGACTCGGCCTTGTCGAGCGACGGGCGGCAGGCTCTTGTCGACGGGGTGCGGCCCACTGAGATCGGTACACGACCGGCTTGGTATATGCCGATGTCGGCCGGGCTGGATGAAGAGATTGTCGGACTGGCGACGACTAACGGCGGAACGACAACCAGCGAACATCCACCGAGGGTCGTTTTTTCTGGAATATCAAGAGTTTTACGGGCAAATCTGCCGACCGTAAACGGCCCGTATCGCGTTGACGCGGCAACGATGACCGTTTGCGGCGCGGTTGTCTCGGACGTCTTTAATACAGGTAGCAAAATAGGACAAGTCGATGAGTGATGACATTTATGGAACAGTTCAAAAGAATGGTACGGTCACGTGTCTTGCGCGTATCGTAGGCGAAGAGGCCGCCGCAATCAATCAGTCCTGCATCTCGACGGTTTCCTACAGCGTCTTCCTGCTGGACGAACGAGATCCCGATTCGCGAACCGTGATAAGCGGCCACGACGACGTGTCGCTAGAGGTTGCGGCGGTCATCTTCAATTCGATGCAAACCGATCCGCGTTGGACAGTCGATGATATCGGATACAACTTTCGCCACACGATAGACGTTTCCAGCAACAACGCTTTCACCGTTGCCGGACGCAGCTATCTTGTCGAATATCGACTCATGCCCGTCACGGGACAAGTTATCCTCGCACGTTTCCGGCTGAATTGTATTTGAGTTACGAGCTGTGATCGCATATGAGACCTCAAACCTGAACACTGACAACTGACAAAAAATGCCAACAGACCTAGAACAAATCAGAACGATCCAGAGTCAGACCTTGGCGGTTATTGCCCAGGTAACGGCCAATCCTAAACCCGGCTATACACTCGATGGTCAGAAAGTATCCTGGGACGAGTATCTGGCCAGGCTGCGCGATACGGTCGATTGGTGCGAGCGGAAGTTGGCCGGTCACGAGCCGTTCGAAATACACTCGCGGGGGATCACGTGATGAGCATTCAATTCGATCCGGCCGATGACTTTCCCAGCATTGTCGATTGCCGCGAAGCGATCACTTTATGCCGGCCGGGCAGTTCGACCACGGCCACTACCAGCGGCGCCCTTCGACGTGCTGTTACAGTTCAGGAGGCCGAGACCTCGCGAGGTGAATATACCCTAGAGGATGTTGTTTGGCATTTGCCCGCAAGCGATATTTCCGAACCGCCGGGGCCGGCCGACGTGATTGTCGACGGTAATGACATGCGATGGACGATCCTGGCCGTGGTACGCGCCACGGCCGATAGCCGATGGCGCTGCGTTTGCCGAAACCTGGCCATTTCCCGCGGGCTCGATCAGTTCGTCGACATCGAACGGGCCGTTTTCACCAAGGACATCCACGGTGCCCAATGTGCCACCTGGCACCTTTGGCGGACCGGCCTGGCGGCCAAGATCCAAACCCTGGGGGCCGATAATACCGGTGCACAACAACGAGATGTGACGGTCGCCGAGTACCGGATTATTTTGGCGGATACGATTTCGCTCGATCACACACATCGGCTCAAAGGGCCCGACGGTACGCGTTATAAAATCATGGGATTCAAAAAACCGGATCGGATCGACGCCTTAGTGGAGGTTATGGCTGTACGATTTACGTGAGTTTTGCATTTTCAGAAAAAACGGCACTTAGAATGTGTATTGAAATGGGTGCCACTGCTGGCTTGCCCAGCAGTGTTTTTCACGGATCAGACACTCTGCACTGCTGGACAAGCCAGCAGTGGCACCCACAGATAGCAGGAAAGTAAGTTCATGAGCCTGGAGCAGGCAATACATCAACGTTGGGCTGATAGTTCGGACCTTTGCGCGCTTCTGCCGGGGGAACGTTTTACGACCGGCCGTGCGGCCGGTGGCGAGAAACCGTTTGCCACGATGCAAGTCATCCGGCGGCAACCGACACTGCCCACAAACGCCGGCAACACGGTCGAGGAGGTGCTACTCGAATTGTGCCTCCGGCACGATGACTTCGACATCGGTGAGCAAATCATCGAATACATCCAAGCCATCTATGACCGCTCCACATTCAACCTGCCCGACGATTCGGCCGTGGTGCGCATGCGCGAGGTATCCATGTCGGCAACGCACGAAAAAGACGGCGATTGGCAGTGGAAGGTCGAGCTGATGGCTAGGATATGCGTGCCGTTGGATGACTAGATTTTTGAATTCAGTAATCAGTAATCAGTAGTCAGCAGTCAGTAGTCAGTAATCAGTAGTCTGTAATCAGTAGTCTGTAGTCAAATATTGTGAATACCTGAAAACTGAGAACTGAAAACTGAGAACTGAGAACTGAAAACTGAAAACTGACAACTGAAAACTGAGAACTTACGACCAACACACTAAAGAGAAATTAAATGAGCACAACCCTCATCAGCACAATACATGCCGAACTCGGTTGGACTTGGCGCGATACGGCCGGCCGGACAACGATCGTCAATAGCAACCGTCTGCGGGCACTTGCCGACTTGAACGACGGTACGGGCACCGATCAGGCCGATATGGTTTGGCATGTTGAAGACCAAATCCTGGCCGCCGGCAACTCCAGCACGCTCGATCTCGAAAACCTTTCTCAAAGCATTTTCGGCGACGCCATCTCATTGTCGATGGCCAAGGTCAAGGCGATTCTTATTGTTAATACGAGCAGCAGCGGTTACCTCTTGGTCGGAGGCGCCGCCGGCGATGAATGGCTCGAGCCCTTCGCGGCCGCCGGAGACAAGGTCAAGGTAATGCCGGGTGGGCAACTGTTGCTGGCGAATCCCGGCGGTGGGTGGAGCGTTGGGGCCGGCTCGACCGACCTCAAGATCGAAGCCGTAATGGCACAGGCAACATACGATATCGCCATCCTGGGCACCAGTTCATGAAGTCGAAATTGCATCGATGTCCGTCGAACCAAAGCCGCCGCAAACGGCTGGGCTAACAAGCTATTTATTCATATGTGCCCACTAAAATGTACGAAGAACCCATGAAGTTTAGGAGCGACCGATAAATTACTTTCCGGTTCACAAATGTGTGGGTGGCTGGGGCATAGCGAAGCGGTGCCCCAGCCACCCAACGCTCATACCTCATACCTGACAACTGACAACTCAGAAAGACCAAACAATGACCGTTGCCTTCAGAGAACTGGGTGGTTCACCCGTTGAACAATACGACTCCAGCGGGTTTAGTGCCCGGCGCGAGTTTCTCATTGCTTGGGAGGATCGCGACGCCTTTGCCGTTGAGGTTTTGGGAGAGGCTGCCCGGCATGGCGATCAAAGCAGCGTGGTTTATCCGGGCAACAGTATGGTCACGGCCGTTGAAGTTAAGTACGAACCGATCGACGCCGAACATCCCGATAATCAAGAGATTGAGCACCTGGCAGCGGGGCTGAATTGTTACAGCGGTTCATTTGCCAAGGCCGTAGTGACTTACGACACGATAAGCCCTCGCGATCGTCTCGACGGACCGGAGAACGAGCCCGGCACTCATATAACGTACACGATGTCGCATGCCGTCGGCGACTCCAATATCCTGCCCGGCGGTTGGCAATGGACCGACAATTCGCAGGCCATCTCCACCTACTACAAGCTCTATAAGCGATTGCCCGTCACGGTGCATAATCTTACGTGGCACAAAGTGGTCAATCCGCCCTGGGCAACGATCCACGCCTTGCAGGGCACGGTCAACGACGCCGAGTTTCTGGGTTGCCCGGCCGGTACGATATTATTCGAAGGCGGCGAGGCCGAGAAGACATTCCGGGCCGGCTTCCAGAAGGGCGAACCGTGGTTCGCCTGGAAAATCAAATATGTCTTCCGCGAACGCTCGATCAAGCATTCCGGCTCGGTTTACGGCTGGAATCACATCTATCGCGAATCGCCCGCCGGTTGGATGGAAATCACCAACGGAAACGACAAACTATACGACTCGTCGGATCATATGCTGCTGTTCCGGTCGGACAGTTAGTTCGTAGGGTGGGCTGAGCGCAGCGAGTCCCACCAAGTGGATTGTATAATAATGGTGGGACTCGTTGCACTCGGCCCGCCCCACGGATGAAATCCGGAGTCTCACCCCAACTTCCACGGCTTGCGATACTCGTAATGCAGCATGGAGTTGGCTTCGTCGCAGTTGGTGAATTGTTCGGCCTTGGCGTCCCAGTTCAGGCGTTTGCCCACGGCCAGGGAGATGTTGGCCATGAGGCTGAAGCTGGTCGAGCGGTGTCCGATTTCGATGTCGGCCACGGGCTTTTCGCGGGACTTGACGCAGTCGAGGAAATTGCGAGTGTGGGCCACGGTCATGCCCGCGTTGGCTTTGCCGCCGGAATTGTACTTCACCGCTTTCATTCGCGGCTTGCGGTCCTGGAACTGACCGCCGCTTTCGGGTTCGACCGAGTATTCTTTTGTATTGATGTAGAATGTACCCTGTGTACCGCGAAGTTCGATTTCGCCGGATGGGAAGGCTTTGTTTCCGCTGCCTTCGTACTGTCCGAAGATGACGAGCCCGCCGCGCGGCATTTCGAAGGTGGCTTCTACCGTGTCGGGGATTGTGCGGTCGTCGTCGACCACGAAGCGTCCGCCCATGGCGCAGACCGAGGAGGGCGCCAGGTCGCCGGTCAGCCAGCGGATGGCGTCGAAGTAATGCACGCCCCAGTTGCCCATCTGCGACGAGTAAAGATGCCACCAGCGGAACTTATACGGCGCGATGTTGTCCTGGTATTCCCGCTGGGGCCGCGGCCCCAGCCACATGTCCCAATCGAGG
The DNA here is from genome assembly GCA_016934075.1 of Pirellulales bacterium. Taxonomy (GTDB): domain Bacteria; phylum Planctomycetota; class Planctomycetia; order Pirellulales; family Thermoguttaceae; genus JAFGTN01. The sequence goes on along the minus strand of JAFGTN010000417.1, from coordinate 1,749 downwards.
TCGGCCGGCGGCGCGGAGGGCTTGCTGCGGCCGATGCCGTCGGGATACATGTTGCTGAGCCGATAGGCGCGGGCGACGGTGATTTGGCCCAGTTTTCCGTCGCTGAGGAAATCGGCCGCGTGTTGATAAATCTCCGACGAACGGCGTTGCGTGCCCACCTGCACCACGCGTTTGTTGCGACGGGCCGCTTCGACCATGCGGCGTCCTTCGCGAATGGTTGCCGAAAGCGGTTTCTCCACGTAGACGTCCTTGCCCGCGTCGCAAGCGGTTATACATTGGATGGCGTGCCAGTGGTCGGGCGTGGCGATCATCACCGCGTCGAGGTCCTTGCGGTCGATGAGTTTGCGGAAATCTCCGCAGGTGTCGGCCTTGCCATCGAGCTTTTTGTTGGCCAGATCGAGGGTCGACTTCCGCACGTCGCAGAGGGCCACGATCTGCATGTCCTTATGGGACAGGAAACCGTCCATTACCTGCTGGCCGCGATTGGCCACGCCGATGCAACCCACGCGGATGCGTTCGTTGGCGCCATATACCCGCGACGACGAGGCGGCGGTCATGGCCAGGGTTGCGGCAACCGTAGTTTTGTTAAACGCACGTCTAGTTATTGAGTTTTTCATGGTATCGTTTATGTGTTCTGTTTTCGGGTATTTGGTTAGTTGTGATTTGTGAGCGGAACGGCGCTAGCCGCCGGTTCTTATGGGTTGTGATTACACAAAGAGCCGGCGGCTAGCGCCGTGCCGCTCAGATAATAGCTCATCCCAGTTTCCAGGGTTTTCGATACTCGTAATGCAAAAATTTGTTGGCGGCGGCGCTGTTGGTACGCTCGGCCACCGGGTCCCACTCTAAACGTTCGCCCGTCCACAGCGAAATGTTCGCCAGCAGACTGAATGTGGTCGAGCGGTGGCCCACCTCTATATCGGCGGCCGGTTTCTCCCGCGATTTGATACAGTCGAGGAAGTTGCGGGCGTGCTGCGACGTCAGGCTCCAGTTATTGCCCTTGGCTTTCACCGTCAACGGTTTGCGGCGGGGTTTAGGGTCTTGGAATTGTCCGCCCCGTTCGGGGATGACTTCATATAAGCCATCATCGGCGTAGAGCGTGCCGTCGGTTCCACGGATCTCGAAATATCCGCTGCGCGGAAGGGTGCGGTTGCCGTTGGCCTCGTAGACTCCCACGATCAGCAGTCGCCCGGAGGGCAACTGATAGGTAACCTGCATAGTGTCGGGGATGGTGCGGTCGTCGTCGATGGCGTATTTTCCGCCCATGGCACAGATGCTCGAGGGCGCTTCGTCGCCGGTAAGCCAGCGCACTGCGTCGATGAAATGGATGCCGTTATTGGCAACTTGCGAAGAGTAGAGATCGTGCCAGCGGAACTTATAGGGTTCGATCGTGCTTTTATAGGGGCGCATGGGCCGCGGACCCAGCCACATGTCCCAATCGATATCGGCCGGCGGGGCCGAGGGTTGGGCCTTGCCCATGCCGTTGGGATACATGTTGCTGCGGTGGTAAGTGCGGCTTACGCTCACCTTGCCGATACCGCCCTCGCCGACCAACTTGGCCACATCGGCATACAGTTTGGAACTGCGCCGGTGCAATCCCACGGTAACCACCCGCTTGTTACGTCGCGCGGCTTCGACCATCTTGCGGCCTTCGTGGATCGTGATCGAAAGCGGTTTTTCGACGTAAACGTCCAAGCCCGCGTCGCAGGCGCTGATGGTTTGAATGGCGTGCCAGTGGTCGGGCGTGGCGAT
>JAFGTN010000416.1 GCA_016934075.1 Pirellulales bacterium | reverse complement strand
CATTCTTCGTTCTGGGTCCAAACGGTCACGAAATCCCCGTCCGGCTCCATGCTCATCGAGGCGTTGTGCTGCTTCACGCCGTGGTCCGAATCCATCAAGCGCGTGACTTGGAGCGGAGCCGTATCGAGGTCGCCCTGTTTCATCGTGCTGTCCACCACGGTCATGTCGAACTGGCTGCCGTGCGAGTCGCCTTGGAAAACGATCTCCATGACCAGGTTCAGCGTGTCGCTCACATTCAGATTCCAGTCTGGAGTCATCGCCCGCTGGGCGAGTTCGAATGAACTAAGAATACGAACCTGGATAGGTCCGTTGAGGGGAGGGTTGGGCACCCAGTTCAAGCCTGTTCTTTGTGCGCCTTCCAGCATTCCTTCCACCGAATCCGCGCTTTCCTGGAAGAGGAGCACTGACTCCTGGAACTGTAAGGGGATCGTGATGTCTTCGTATCCGCCGATCTCGGATCGTACAAGCCGCAGAGTAAAACCACCCGCCGTGGTGCGTCTGTCGATTTCAATAAAATAACGCGTATTGCGGCCGTCGCGGTCAGCGTTGATGAAACTGTCGCTATTGAGAAGTTCTTCGCTCGGACTGCTTTCGCTGTATGCGTCCCAACTCGCGAACATCGTGCCGTTGGTGTCGCCGCGGAGGAGGTCGAAATATACCTCGTAGTTGGCGCGTATCAAGCCGATCGTTTCGTCTCGCTCGGCGTCCGAGTACTGCATGATCGGCGGCACGGTGGTGTTGTATTGCATGATGCGATTGTATGCATCGATCATTATCTGATCGAGTATGGCATCGATGTCACGTCCGACCCTCGGGTAGATTGGTCCGTTGCCGTCGCGAATTTCGGCTCCGAAGTAAGGTCCATTGTACCAGGCCCCCTCGTCCGTCACGTCCGGGCCGTAACCGGAGTAGGTAATTACCATGTCGCCGTCGGCGTCCAGACCGGCCTGCGGGCCCATCTGCTCCAGCGGCCACGTCGACGCGTCGTCGGGAGGGAGTATGGGATCCGCGGCCGTGTTGACCTGGAATTCGCTGCGCAGGGTACCGAAGGCTAACTGGCCGCTCTGGTTATAAAGTTGGTACAACTGGGCTTGGATGCCGGGTGAACTTTCGCCGATAGTGTCGGCGGAATCTTCCGTCCAGGCCAACAGGAAATTGTTACTTGCGTCCCAGGCACCAGTGACCTCCACCGCGCCCCCGCTGGGCGAGAAGGCGTTTATCAGCTTCGTGCCGTCGGGTCCCAGAACTTGAGCCCAACCGGTCGTGCCGCCCCCAATCGTCTCCGACCATGTGATTACCGCATGGCCGTCGTTGCTGACCGTTATCGACGGTCGCACGTGCTCTTCGGTGTCTTGAGCGTTAACCAGGAACTCGCTGGACAACCGTTCGCCGTGCCGATTGAACCGCTGGACCATAACGCCGTTGTAGTGACTGGCCTGTTGGCCGTTGGTGGACCAGACAATCGTGAAATTGCCGGCGGAATCGACGCCCACGTCTGGCTGAACTTGCTCGCCGGTGGTATTTTCATTCACCCGGAAATCGCCTTGCGAGTTATCGGTGCCGCGCACGCCGCGAGTCACCAGTGCCGGCAGTTCGGACCCGGCAATGTCGGCCACCACGGTCGAATAGCCTGTGGGTGAGAAACGACGAGCGAAAATATCACGGTAGCTGCCCAGGCTACCGGGCATGTTGGGGACTTCGCTTTCCCAGGTGATGATGAAATCGCCATCGGAGTCCATTGCCACGGCGGCGTTCTTCTGCTCATAGACGTCAATATGCGGGGTGAATGGACTGTCGACCTCTGGCGCGTTCACGCGGAATTCCGAGCTGGTTTCCTTGATCGTCTCCACCGTTCCGTCGGCAAGAGAAACTCCGTACTCGTTTACGACGTCGATGACTTCCAACTCCGGATGGTTGATCTTGCCCGAGTTTCCCGTAAAGGTAATATCGAACGTGCGCAGACCTTCGGGGTCGTCTACCGTCTTAACTGAACTGACAGAAATTTCTATCGGATTGGTTCGCAGAACCAGTGGGTCGAAGTCCGGCCCGAGATAATACGCGCCGCTGCCGCCCACGCCGTCGGCCGCGTAGTCGTAGTAATAAACGGGACCGACATTCGTGTCCGTCGTCGTCTGCATCACAAACTGCTCGATCGCATATGCGGTCATATCCGCATTGTCCGGCGAGACGGGAATGTTGGTGACCTGGCCCGGTTCGCGATAAGGAGAAACCAGCGTGGCCGGGAGATAGCCTGTGTGATATTCGGCGCTGACGACCGAAATCAGATCCATATCCTCGCCACCGGATGCATTGCCGAAGAAGACTTCGAACTCGCCCGGAGAAACAGCGCGGACTTGTATACCGCTCAAGACTCCGTTGAGCGAACGCAGACCTGCCTGGATATTGGCAGCCGAACCCAGCATGTCCAACTCATCATAGACCACGGCCGTGGTCTCGCCACCGCTGATGCTGCCGTTGCCGTCCAAATCGTATCCGAACGTGATATCGCCCGATACCGTATCCTCGTACATCCAAGACTGCGCGTGGCTGGCCGTGATCGAAATCGTCTGAATCTCATTGCCGTTATAATCCAGCGTGAAGGAAGCATAGCCGTTCGTGGCGTCGTCCAAGACTCCCTCGGGCAGAACGATCCGCTGTACTTCGTCGGTAAAATAGCGTGCGTAGATGTTCGCGTCATCGTAGATGATGCCGGTTTTGGGATCGAGTGTCTGGTCGTAGCGAGTCCAGGCAACTACGAAATCGCCGTCGCCATCGGTTGCAACCGCGTGACCGGCAATTGTCCTTTGCTCTTGGGCATACTCCTCGTTCACCAGGATCTGGTTGATTTGATCCGGGATAAGGTGGAGATAAGGATCATACAAGTTGTTCGGCGCCACGGTGAGCAATTGACGCTCTTCGAGAGTGTCAATCAAAAGTCGGCGGTTTACACGCTCCAACGCGCTCTTACCTTTACCCGATTTGCGGCTGAGCCGGTTTCGGATGGTTCCCGCGGTGGATGCTAATTTCTGTAGCTTCGGCAATCGGAAAAGCGACATCTTCTTCTGTCCTTACATAACTAGTTTCCGGTATCCGGAATTGCATTGCCCATTGGGTGCTGCGCGACGCCCTCCGGGGAACCGGAAAGCGACCCGCTTAAGTTTTGGATATTCATCTGTCCGCCCGAGACGTTCTCGGTGACGGTATTCATGGCGACAGGCGTATCGCGACGTTCCGATTCCGGCCTCAGCCAGAAGGAACATTCGGGAATGGCCACCGCCTGGCGAGCCGCCGGACGATCCAGGTTGAGGATCATGGGACGGCGCGCCTGTGGAAGGAATCGAACTTCGAATAACTCTTCGCATCCTGCTGTAAACTCGAACATGCCCACCTCTACGCCCGTGCGCAGATCCACCACGGCCACGCCCGAGAGCAGCTTCTTGCATCGCTCTTGAATTGGCAGACCGCCGAAAATATGTTTCTCGCGTATTTTGCAAAGCCCCACCAAGGCGTACGGCCCCACAAAACACAAGCCCCGCAAATAGCCCGGCAAACCGCAAATGATTTCCGTGCGCCCGTTTTCCGGATCGAAACGCAGAAGTTCGCCGGCGCCCGAATTCAACAGCCACAGTCGGCCGTCGTGCCAGCGCGGCGAATGGGGCATGGCCAGACCTTCCAAGACGATCTCGTTACTCTCTACGTCCATCACGACCCCGCCGGTCGCCTTGCGTTCGCGCCACGCGCCGGCCACGTTGGTGGTACCCAGGGCCGTAACGTACTTGGCACGGCCCTCGACCAAGGCCAGCCCGTTAAGGTGGCAGCGGTCTTCCGGAACCAGGTCCGTTACGAACGACGGCTTCCACATCGGCTCAAAGTTGAAATCGCGGCTCAGACGCGAGAGGCAGGAAAAACGGGTGTTGACCAGAATCAGATCATCGCCCGCGAAGGCCAGATCGTGTGTGTTCAAATCGCCCGTGTGATAAGTTACCCGCGGAAGGTAAAGAGCGTCGTAGCTGCCGGGTTGCTCGGGCATATAAGCGCCCGCAAGGGCCGGTGCGTTGGACATGATCCAGATGTCGTTACGCGTGGCAAGAGCCATGCGGTTGCCGGAGATATCCATGCCCAAGGGCTTGTCGAAATGACGCATCAAGAGCGTTACCTGCGAACCGTTCCAACCCACTACGGCAACCTTGCCCGCCTGATAGGTGCTGATAACAAGCGAGCCGCCGGCCTGCGCAATCCAAGCCTGAAACGCCTTGTCGGCGTCACAAGTGATCTGAACCGACGCAGCGGCCGGATTTTCATAAGGATTGTAAGACATTGCGGTTTGGCTCATACGCTTGCTCGTCGTGATGTTGTACAAACAGCAATGGTCTGTCCGTGACCGTTACTCTCTCCGGTGCAAATACCATTTTGCACTCGCCGCGGTCGACTCGTTGCATAACTGGGGCAAAGCTGAAAGCGCCCCCATATATACCAGCGCAAACACGAAAAGAGGACCTCCACGCCGCGTAAAAACGCGCTCGTAGTGGACCCCGTTGCACACCTTAAGCCGGGATTATTCGATTGGCATCCGCGCAACGAATCAGCACGCTTGCTGCCGCGCGGCTCTGGGATAAATTCTCTTTCCATCTGTTCCGCCTCAACCGACAGGCCCGAAGTCAGGGCTTTGCCTTGCCCAAAGTCCGACCGGACTTCTCGATGAGTTGATTAGACACCAACTACCGCAAACCTGTCAAACATATTGTTCCGTGAAAATCTCCAATCCAGAGTAATTAGATGCAATTACCCTTGTTAACTGAAGCTTCCAAAATCACCATCTTATCATGATCGCGGTGAACGTAACCGTCAAGACTTTTCCCTGTTACGTCGATTGCCTCTCTTAAGCAATTCCTGTTCCGCCACCATTACGATCCGTCACATAGTCACGAAAAATGGTACTTGTGGGTGGGTGTTAATAAGTACTGAAGTTCCTGACATATTGCCGGTAAACTTCCAATAGTCATGTAAAAACCAGTCAGGCGACAAATTATCTTGACGATCAAGTCATGTTTACCCCCCGAATAATTCAGAAAATCCAATATAACCCAAAAAAACCGAAAGTTTGACGCAGTTTAACACGATAACAGCCCTAGCTCGGTCATAGGTCTCGCGCCAGCGCGGACCTCTGTTGAGCTGAAGCGAAAAATGAACGCGGCAGTTGACATTCGACACAACTGCCGACCTAACCTCCCGAGGGACTTAAAAAATGTCGCAAAAAACCAGCCTTATCGCCGTTGCGGCTCTAGTCATCGCCTCGCTTTGTGCGACCGTTGGCTGCGAAACTGTCTACGGACCGAACTTGGGCCTTATGGGCTATCCAATACCTGTAACGCCGTATCTGCAAGACAATCTCGAAGACAAAGCTCACGAACACGAGCGATACGATCGGGTGCCGATTCTCGGTCCGATCACCTCAGGCAACCACATGGCCCTGGATCCGCCGTCGGATGATGAGATCATGCGGGCTTTGGAACGGGCCAAACCAGTTGAAGGGGGAATCCCCTTCCTGCACACAACACAGCGTGACAATGTGCGAATCGTGGTCGAGCCGATCGCCGATTACGTCGATCCGCCTCGTGTTTACCCATTGATTGGTCCTGCCCAACAGCACCACGCCCACTATAAATGCATCATCTATTACACCAGAAAAACACGAGTGGGATGGCCGCTACCGTACACAATCGATGACGAAGATTCGCAAGAAGTCGTCTACATTGACCACAACCATCTGCATATGGTCGGAAACGTGGACACCGGCCCCGGATCGAACTTCTAATTGCTGATACACGGCATTCGAAAAAACGCAAATGATACTGATACCCTAGCGGAGTGCGGCTGCTGTGCCAAACCCGCTGGGGTATTGCGATTGAAGGAAGCACAAAAGCCGAATTGCCATGACAAGGATGTCGACCATCACGAGATTTACCTATCGCGGGCAGATTAAATTAGAGCCCGGCGGATCGGCGTATACACGTCTAAAGCCGCTACGGTTCGTTTTTCGCGCAGTATTGGGTTTGATCTTGTATATACTGATTGCCGCAATCATACTGCTGGCAAACCACATCACCCAAGCCGGCGAGAGTGACCAAGTGAGCCCGGCGGATGACCAATATGCCGTGGCCGCCGGCCATTATTCCCAAAAACAATGGGAATTGGCGGCAGAAGAGTTCACCACATTTCTTGAGAATTTCCCCCAGCATCCCAAGACACCAGAGGGTGTGTATTATCTGGGTGAAAGCTTTCTGCAATCCGGCAGCCTGGAAAATGCCCAAAAACGCTTCGAGCAGTATCTCAGCGAGAATCCTGAAGGTAAATTGCGACGCGAGGCCACTTTCCGGGCCGCCGAAACAGCCTATTTATCCGGCAATTACAAGCTAGCTAAGCAACGTCTACTGGATTTCAAAACCGAAAACCCCAAAGACAACCTTTGTGCCTTTGTTTTGCCTTACCTGGGCAACATCGCCTTGGCCGAAAAAGACTCAAAAGCCGCGGCCGATGCCTTTCGGACCGGTTTAGAGCAATTCCCCCACGGCCGGCTGCAAGATAATTGCCGCCTTGGCCTGGCCCGCGCACTGGCCATGCAAGGCAAACCCTACGAAGCAGGAGAAATATATCAGGCCCTGGCCGCAAAACCGGCCTCGCGTCTG
>JAFGTN010000415.1 GCA_016934075.1 Pirellulales bacterium | reverse complement strand
ATGCAAAAAAACTCTGAATTCTTCATACGCAATCGAGTGTGAATATTTTCTTGATTACAAGATCGTCTGTTATAGCCAATTCGCAATGATCTGCTGAATTTCTTGACGTATTATATCGATCCCCCGATGCTGATTTATAGCCTCGAAAATACGAACGTTCATTAAAATTCTTGACAGGAAGCCGCATGATGGAAGAGAATAAATCCCAAAGAAAACGATCGACGTCTTTAAGATCAAATGAGAAAAATTGGGAATGAATAATCGGGTGATCAAACCATGGAGACATCACTCTCGATAAATCGCAGAGTCTTTCTCGCCGGAACGTCCGCTTTTGCCTTGGCTCCTCATCTCGCCGCCAAAAAACATGCTGATAAACCGAATGTTATAATCCTGTGGACCGATGAACAACGCGCCGACACCATGGCCGTCTATGGCAACCAATCAATCCATGCGCCTAATCTCAATCGTCTCGCGTCGGAAAGCGTAATGTTTCAAAATGCGTATGTCAGCCAACCGGTTTGCACTCCATCTCGTTCCACGGTAATGACCGGTTTGTGGCCTCATGCCAGCGGATGTACAGCAAACAATATACCCCTGCCATTAGATATTCCATGCTATCCCCAACTCGTGAATGATCCTGACTACCGTACAGGATATTTTGGCAAATGGCACCTCGGGGATGAAATCTTTCCTCAACATGGATTTGAAGAGTGGGAGAGTATGGAGGATGGCTATCGCAGTTATTATCGTGATTTTCGCGACAAGGATGCCAAAAGCGGCTATTGGCATTATCTGCAAGATCTTGGCTACAAGCCCGACAGCGGCGGTTATTACAGTCGCGGATTCGCCGCTCGTTTACGGCTGGAGCATTGCAAGCCAAAGTTTCTTGAACGAAAAGCATGCGATTTCATCCGCCGCCATCGCGATGAACCATTCATCCTCTCCGTCAATTTCCTGGAGCCGCATATGCCGTTTTATGGGCCGCTCAATGAGGAACATAGTCCCGAACAGATCGACCTTCCCCTAAATCACAATGATCCGCTCGAAGAAAATGAACCTCTGCGCTATCGACTATTGCGAGAACACTATCGCCAAAATGGCTTCGAAGGCCATGATTTGATGTCGCAAAAGGGTTGGAGGCGTTTGATCTGTAATTACTGGGGGCTCGTCACTCAAGTGGATGTCAGCGTGGGGGCCATATTGAAGTTAGTAGAAGATTTGGATCTCACGGATAACACGATCGTGGTTTACACCAGCGATCATGGCGATATGATGGGCTCGCATCAATTGTTGGCCAAAACCGTGATGTATCAGGAATCGGTTCAAGTGCCGCTGTTGATGCGCGCGCCGGGCGTTAAGCCGCATGTGGTTCGCCGGCCGGTCAGCCACATCGATTTAGTACCTACGTTGTTGAGCCTTGTCAATTATTCGATTCCGTCGACGCTGCCAGGATGCAGTCTTGCCCCTTTGATCCGCGGCGAGAATCCAGACGCAGACCCCGTCTTTATTGAATGGAATCCCGCACAGAGAAAATCGTCTGCTTCCATTCCGGGTGTTTCCGACGAAGAAGTTGAACGAGTGAATCAGGCATACACGCGAACAGTGGTTTCCCCTGACGGCTGGAAACTGTGCTTAAGCGATAATGACAAATGTCAATTGTTCAACCTTCATGACGATCCTGGCGAAACCACCAATCTTTTTGATGATCGCAGGCATCGTGATGTAATTTCCCGGTTAACTTCCAAAATTCATGCTTGGCAGGAGTCCGTCGACGACGTTGTTGACATTGGATGAGTTCTTCAGATGCAAAGAAATTATATAACGAGAATATCGTTAAGCGGTTAGTGGTTGTCCGATTCGCGCTTGACATCTACAGGGCGTATAATTTTTATTATATTTTTTTCTTGACAAGATACTTTTCACAGATTAATCTTTGCCTACTAGAGTAATAAATGATGCAAAAAAAATACTTGCTGGGGCAACTCCGACCATGAATACGACGCCGTTGAGCAAGGTTCCCGCAGGTATGGCCACCCACTCAAACATTCATTCAAACACCTGTTATTCGGTCCGCGAGTATTTCAACGGGAAGATCGTGCTCCTAACTGGATGCACTGGCCTTGTTGGCAAGGTGGTGCTGGAGAAACTGCTCCGTAGCACCCCCGGGATTCGTAACGTTACGTTGGTCATCCGTCCACGGCTGAGGAGCGAAGAGACGTTGACGGCTGCTGACCGTCTTCGTACAGAGATTCTGGCAAATCCCCTCTTCGATGCATTGCGACATGAGCATGGGAGTGCATTCGGGCCATGGGTCGAGGCAAAGGTTACATGCATAGATGGCGACATCAACAGAGATAGGTTCGGTCTTAGCAGTTCGGCGTGGTCAAGGCTCGCAGACCGAGTCGACGTTGTACTTCACTCGGCTGGCACAGTGAATCTACTCGAGCGGATCGACGTAGCACTGAACCTCAATGTTGGTGGGCCCATGACCGCTCTGAGCCTAGCCAAGGCGGCGCAAGCAAGCATGGTCCACGTCTCGACTGCCTACGTTTGCGGACGACAGCAGGGCCTTATTGAAGAGAAGATCCTCGCGCCAGAGGATGCACTGAATGAGATAGGCTCGCCCGGCGCGGAGCCGAGTGCACACTATGATGTTGAGGAAGAGATAACCTCACTGAAGAAACAATGTCGCACTTTCAACAATCCAGATCCGATCCCCGTTTCAGTAGGACATGACTACTTGTCTGAACGCATGACGGATGTAGTAGTCCAGCGAATTACGGATCTTGGCATCACTCGCGCGAGAGGGTTGGGCTGGCTGGATCCGTACGGCTACACAAAGTTCTTGGCCGAGCAGATGTTAAGTCGGCATCAAGGGGAAGTGCCTCTTGGAATTGTTCGGCCCTCCATTGTTGAGTCGACGCTGTGTGATCCATACCCAGGCTGGATACAGAACTACCGCATGGCAGACCCTGTGCTGATGAACTATGGCAAGGGCCATATTCATGATTTTCCCGGCTGTTCGGACACGGCATTGGATCTCGTTCCAGTCGATTCGGTTGCCAACGCCATACTTGCAGTGGCCGCCTACATCGGCAGCCGCATCGAGAAAAGCACAGTGATCCATGTCGCTACATCAGGATCCAACCCCCTCACGATGGAACTATTACATGACTTGCTGAAGAAGTACTTCACTGCCAACCCGATGCTGAACAAGTCTGGCGCGCCAATTGCGGTCCCTGACTGGGTCTACCCTCCTCCTGAAGTTTTCACCGAGCAGCTGCGGTGTCGCATTGAGCAATTTGAGTGCGAACTCGCCGGGATTCGGAGGCAAGGCAGGCAAATGACACCTGAGGAAAGGTCGAGACTGCGGAAACTACGGATCGGGATTGGGCGAAGCAAGAAACTGATGAGCATCGCCGAGATGTACGCCCCTTACACAACGTTGCGTTGCCGCTTTGGTGACACTGTGGCCCGGCGGGTTCGCTCACTGATGAAGCCGTCTGAACTTACTACGTTTGATTTCTCTGCCACACGCTTTGCATGGGAGCACTACTTGTGCAGCGTCCACCTGCCAGGCGTGCGACGCCATTTGCATCAGTTTCCTGATGGAGAAGGATGAAATGAGCGAGGCCGCTTTAGAACCTCTCGTAATCGGACCTTACCGGGCTGCTCTCCCTGTCATACAGGGAGGTATGGGGGTGGGCATTTCGTTGTCGAGTCTCGCTGCCGCTGTAGCCAATGAGGGGGGAGTGGGAGTCATCGCTACAGTCGGCATTGGACAGCAAGAACCGGATGGACGGAGCAACTTTGTGGAGGCAAACAAACGTGCTCTGGCAAGAGAGATCCGCAAAGCACGCAATATTACCTCTGGTATCATTGGTGCGAATGTGATGATGGCCCTATCTGACCATGCCGAACATATCGAGACGTGCATCCGAGAAGAGGTTGACATCGTGTTCCTCGGAGCAGGACTCCCCATCCGCCTTTCGCCACGCATTCCGTTGAACGACCTGAACCACATCCACACAAAGGTGGTTCCGATTGTGTCATCAGCCAGGGCAGTGGACACAATCTTCAAATTTTGGTGGAAGCACTACAGTTACGTGCCACCGGCAGTCGTGATCGAAGGTCCGCTTGCGGGAGGTCATCTTGGTTTCAGCCGCGAACAGATATCGACTAGCGGCTACGAACTGGAACGTCTTGTTCCGGATGTGCTGACGGCAATTGCCCCATGGGAAGAGCGGTCAGGTCATCATGTCGCAGTTGTCGCTGGTGGCGGGGTTTATGATGGAGTCGACATCGACCGGCTTTTCCGCATCGGAGCCGAAGGGGTTCAGATGGGCACGCGGTTTGTGACAACTTTCGAATGTGATGCTTCTGAAGATTTCAAGCGGGCGTACGTGGAATGCAGCAGAGACGACTTGGTCATCATCGACAGCCCAGTGGGGCTGCCCGGTCGAGCCATTCGCAACGCCTTTGTAAACGCAGTGAGCCGCAGCCAGCGTCGGCCCTTTCACTGCCCGTACAAGTGCCTGAAGCCCTGTGACAACAAGACTGCGCCGTATTGCATTGCGGATGCACTGGTGAACGCTCGGGATGGAGATGTAGCGAACGGCATCGTATTTGCTGGGGCGAACGCCTACAGAAGTAACGCTATCACTTCGGTCGCAGAGGTTTGCGGACAACTAAGACGCGATTATGCAGAGGCCGCAGGTCGTGGAACTCTCCCTCGCTCTCGGTCGTGAACCTACTACAGGTATTCCGTCACGCTGTACCGGGGCGTATTCCATCTCAGAGAGACCTTTCCGATGTTCCACCTTGCGGTAGTGCTTTAAAACGAAACGTCATTCACCGTGGTCTCAATTCGCAACACCAATCCATGCTTGTCGTACATT
>JAFGTN010000414.1 GCA_016934075.1 Pirellulales bacterium | reverse complement strand
GTGAGCCTGGCGCGGGGCTATTACCTGTATCTGTGCGACCAGCCGGCCTATCCCGGTTTCCGGGAAGACTACTTCGGCTTCCCCCTGTCGCTGGCGCCGGGGCAATGGTGGCAGAACGCGGTACTCTATGACTTCCCCCTGGACCAGGTGGATCCATCCATCAGCGGGTTCCAGTGGTACTGGTACGCGGCCCTGCTCGATCCAGACAGCAAAGCGCTGATCAGTGATATATCGATTAATTACAGTAGATTTTCAAGGGGTACAACAAGTAGATACAGATAGTGACAATTGGTGATTAAGGAGGGGATCATGACAAGAATAGCAACATTGGTGGTGTGCCTGCTTGCGGTTGCGTCAATCACCTCGGGTGATGCCGGACCGTCCAACATCGGCTGGTTCGGATTCCGGCATTCCCTGTCCAAAGCGCCGAGAGACTACGCCTACAATTATGCATTCGGTGGCTGCGATCACACCGATGAGATCGAGGAGGCGGTGAACTGCTATTACTTGTCCGGCGGCTTCAGCGAGTTTCCCACCAACGACCAGGAGGGCTTTGAAGACTACGGCATCGACCCGGAATATTATTTCGACGTTCTGGCGGAACGGTATATTGATCTGCAGCAGCGCCAACTGGTCGTCGTCGTTTCGTATCAGGGTGACTATCCCGCAACCGTTACTCAAGAAATAATACATGAAAGAGGCTTTGCTGTTTCTAATTTGATTCTGCAATTGGTTGCATTGTTTTCATGCCCAGCGCTCCGCATAACCGGCGGGCGATGGAGCGCAACGGAATTGCCAGTCCGTGTGCATGGCAACGTTAGCCATCGGTTCCTGTCCTGTAGCTTCGCCCCTTTCCGGTTCCGAGGTGGGGCTCATGCTCCCCTTCAAGATGCAGGTATTTTTTAGGCACCGGTTGAGTTGGCTCTGGTTCAGGTATTTCAGTGCACCTTGGGATTTGAAGCGTCGGTTTTTCCTTGACCTCCTGTCCGAATAATTGTGCGCCAATCTCACGTGCAAGAATCTCACCCATCAATGAAGGTACGGCGTTGCCAATCTGCCTTTGAATTTCTGTCCTTGGGGCATCGATTATGAAGTGCTTCGGAAACGTCTGAATCGCTGCCACCTCTTGCCACGACAGCTTTCTGTTAGTCCAGTGAAAAGGACCAATGGCTGAGCCGGGCTGAGCCTGAATCGTCCAGCTAGGAAGTCGTTTTGAGAGCTTCAGCAAGAAGCTCCAATAACGAGTCCTCCACCCAAAGAGAGGCAGCCCGCCCTTGCGGTCGGTGTGCCAAAGGTAGTTCTCGCCTTCAGGAATGGAGGGCAGCAAATCTGCCCATTTGCCACCAACCTTCAGCTTCTGTCTGGGGTCGAGAGGGATCGTTCCGATAGCTTCCCATACCGACACGTAAGGCATAATACCCATATCTCCAAACAGGAATGATTTAGCCTCTTCCGAGGGGATGTGTGTTGGGTTTGGAAATCTGAATCTAACACCCTTGCGCGACGCAACGAGGAAGAAGCGTACCCGAAGTTGAGGAACACCGTAATCTGCAACATTGAGGACACGCCATGAAGGGACATAGTGCAGCCCAGTGTTCCGGTTGATGTCCTTGATACGTTCGATGATGAATTGAAATCCTTCTTCCTTACCGCTGTAATTTAAACCGTGAACGTTTTCCAAAAGGAACGCCTGTGGCTGAAGCTCCTCCACAAACCGGAAGTACTGTTCGAGCGTGTTGGCACGCGGATCATCCAGACGGAGCGTATCGCCCTTGCTCCAGTAGGCAGATTTCGAGAACGGCTGACATGGGGGACCACCGATCAACATATCGCATGCGCCCGGCTGTGAACCGATGGACGCTTTGACGTCCGATGTACTGAGTTCCTCGATGGGAGCCTGAACTACGTTCTGACGATGGTTAAGGCGTAAAGTCTCACATGAGAATTTGTCAAAGTCGTTCGCAAATCGAACGGAGAATCCTGCCGCCTCAAATCCGTAGTCCAAGCCACCACAGCCGGAAAACAGACTCACCACCTGCAAATCAGATTTCGGGGTCATAGACAACTTCCGTCTTCTTTCGGTTGATTGCCTCAATGATGTCGCCAAGACTCTTGCCAACGATCCTGTCAAACACCTCAGTCCAAGGCTTCGTTTCCTCGGCAACCGAGATATGGACATTTACTTCAGCACTTGCCCCGGTTCCCCATGCACGAAGGCCGATACCAGGAGTGCGTTTAGGTTGCTTCTGCAGTATTTTAATCGATTTACGGGCAGAAATCAGTCTAAATTCGGGATTCGCAAACTCTTGGCGAATGCTGTCCCAGTGTTTCGTTGTGATACCGTAGACGAACTTGTCCTCAGCATCCCGAATTCGAGTTCCCGAGAAGTCGTTTAGAATTCGCCAGACTATCGCTTCGTTCTCATCAAACAACGGGATAAGGTGAGTATTGATCGAATCTACAAGACCATAATCAATGGCTACTGCGTATAGGAGATTCGGCTCCTTCTCAATCGCGTCGTATGCTTTGTAGACTGGGATCGGAATGCAGTCATCGGGTTCCAAGCCGACAAGTTGCTTCGCGCTCTCAAAGCGGGTTCCCGCATTCTTGACATTGATCGGAAGACGCAAATCACCTTCGGTCAGCGTGAAATCGACAAGCGTGTGCCCAGACTCCCTGTCATCTTCGTAGTCGACCGTTTTCCGTTTTGCGCGTAGCGCATCAACTTGTTCAAGAAAACGTTGTTCCGTAATGGCGGCTGGGAACATCTTGGTGATAGGGTTCTCGGCCGATCCAGTCTTGGTTCGCGCTTTGATATGTCTAAGAAAGCCGCTTGTCGCCAACGTCGGAACCAGTTCCTCTGACTTTGTTAGGGAGTAGCAGTTCAGGTCGTATAGATGCCGTGCGATGTCACCGGGAGCCTTGCTTCCGTCAACGGTCCAGAGATAGGCCTGAGCGAGTCCCGCGCCGACCCATCGCGAGTCGGGCAGCACAGCAACGATCGCCTTGGCGGCCTGTTCGTCAGTGTATTTCGTCATGTATTGTCTTTTCCTTATACACGGGCCGATCATTTATAAACTGAGGCTTATCGGTATAGATTTCATCCTTCGCAGGGTCGTAGACGCAGTGGCAAGCCAAGATTACGAGTGTTCCAGATCTGTCATTCATCGTCTGGTCTCCTTCGAGGCCCAACGCCGCCCTCAGCTGCGCTGTGTCGACGGGGGCGACGAAGGAGCGCCCGGCGATGCAGCGTCAGCTGCAGGAGCCTTGTTGGCCATCTCCATTAACCACGGTGGAATCTCGCACGCACGACGTAACTCGACGTGAGCGTTGTATCTCTGCTGATCGGCACCCCAATCAAAGTAGATGCCAGCATCGGGATCTTCGAGCTTCTTGCCGTCTTCCGGCTTGATAGCCAACTCAACACGGGCAAGTTCGATGGCGTCCGCTTTCCCGACGAGCCTGGCGAATACGGTCAGAGCGTAATCTCCCGCGAGGAAGTGGAAGTCAGCCCCGTCCGGCGGGAGCAAGAAATGGTGGTTGGCGGCAATGCCTTCTGGCCCGACGGACAGGCCGCTTCCCCGCACAAGTCGGTCTTCGCCGTAGACCCATATGCTGAAATTCTGTTTCGTCTCCCCGCGCTCCAGCCGGATGTGCATGCTCTCAACGACTTGCCCTCGCTTGGAGGTGCTGTAGAGCAAGGTCCGCAGGAAGACCTTGCTGTGGCCCTTCCCCTCTGCCCCTCCGTCCGGGCCGAAGAATACGACCGTGGGGCGGGTCATTTTGAGCTGCCCCTTGCGGAAGAGCGTTGCCCACGCAGTAACGCCTGAAGTGAGCAGTGCGAGAATCGAGATTCCTATGGTAACCCAATCGCTCATATTCAGTCATCCCTTCCGGCCAACTCATTATTCTACACAAATCTCCATTTGCCGACGGACCAGTAATCAAAAGGGACGCTACCATCGGCCAATGGGCGAGTCAAGCGATTGTCCGGCCGAATATTGAAGCCATGGAGCGCACCGGCT
>JAFGTN010000413.1 GCA_016934075.1 Pirellulales bacterium | reverse complement strand
GTCAACTTGCCTTCGGCAAGAGGTTTTTCAGGCATGGGCTAACAAAAGTATATTGACTCAAGCCAAACTACAGGGTGATAATACCGTGGTCTGGTGAAGTGGAGGTAGACACTGCTGAGGAGCAACCTACCAAGGAATAACCGGATGCTGACGAAAGTATATTCTGTCAAGGCTCCTCGGATATTCTATGGTCTGAGGAGTTTTTTTTCATACTTTTGTTAGCCAATGCCTGAAAAACCTTCGTGCGGAGCACGACGAAAACATTTTTGTCCACTAAATTCCGTGAAGAACCGTAATTCTGTTTGCCGGCCGGATACAAAACTTTTGTGGATCATCCGGATCTTGCGCGCGTGGCATGTCTACCCCGCAAGAAAGAGTGCGTTTTCAGAACAAAGGGGAGGTACTAACGGAAAGAGCCGCATTTTATAGTGAAAACACGGCCCTCCCCTTCGTTCGATCGGGTGGCTCGCCGGCAGAGCCCATCTGTTTATTAAATTACTGCTAATATTAACCATGTTAAGCTCCCCGTTTTTAAGGATACATACCAGATGATGGAACCAACCACTTCTATCCCCCTTTGTTCTGAAAACGCACTTCCCAAACAAGCCGGCGCATGCTTCATCCGGATGAACCACTTTTGTTGTCCTTAAAGGCACCATGCAAAAAGGCGGTCGCCAAAACGACCGCCTCTTCTGCTTTATTGTAGACAAATGGCTCTGTTGTTATCCCAAACTCACCGCACGTTCTGCCCGAACTGCGGACGGTTGGCCTGCATCAGTTTCATATAATTTTCGATGTATACTCGCGGTTGCTTGGTAAATGCATCCAGCGATTCCTGGCTGGAGAACAGGTATATTCGCCCGGCAAACGACACACCGTGCTTGCGCTGGCCCGGTACTGTGCGGCCGCTTTCCAGCAACACCACGATATCATTGCCCAATCCCACCGGACTGTAGCGGTCCGGTGTTCTCAGAAACTTCTGCTGATTCTCCAGACTGGTAAACAGGTAAGTAACGCCCAGGTGCCTGGCACCCCAACGGCGGTCACCAAACTTCCAGGCCTTCTCCTCAACAAGCGAGACCGGGCAAAAACCATCCATGCCGAACTTGGGCGGTGCCGGACCGGTGGAAGGCTGCGCCGGCTGCTGCACGGCAGGTCCAACTGTTGAGGCGACTGGCATCTGCGGTTGCTGTGGCGCAGGTTGATTTTGCGATGATTGTAACGGCGTTGACGAATAGCGACCGGGCAATGCTTGACCGACGGGAGCCGGATTCGCGGCCGCCTGAAGCGATGGCTGATTCTGCGGCTGACCATAACGCGGTCCCAATGTTTGATTCCCACCAGCAACACCCCCCGTAACCGACTGTTGATTAATGGGTTGCTGGACAACTGGCGACTGGGCAGCAGGTGGCTGGGCAGAATACTGCGGCGAGGGTTGAACCGGCTGCGTCATGCCCAGGTTATCACTGCGATAGTTCGCATAGCGTTTGCCCAAATAATCTGTTGGCGGTGGAGTTTGGCCGGGTTGTGTTTGAACGCTCGCTGTTTGCATGGGGAGACCGGGTTGCGATGCCGGCGCAGTTTGGTTCCCGACGACATGTTGTCCGGCCATGGCGGGATCAAAAGCATATTGTGGTGCGGGCTGCGGACCACCAACTTGTGCCAGACGGTTCAGATATTCTTCAGGCTCCACGCGTCCAAGCAGTTTTTCCACTATTTGCCCGTCAGGAGTCATCACGATATCTATAGGCAATTTCGTTACGCCCATCGCACGGGCATCCGCCTGGTAATGATCAAAATTCAGTTTCACTGGAACAAATTTCTGGTTGATGGCTGCGGCCACTTCAGAACGCGAGAAGACCTCTTCTTCCATCTTGTAACATGCATGGCACCAAGTAGCCCAATAATGCACAAGAACCAATCGGTTTGTGCGTAATGCCTCACGTTTTGCAGTTTCCAAGTCGGATTGCCAGCAAACCGCTTGTTGGGCAGAAACCGGCGTTACCAACGCCAGCACCAGAAGGATGAGCGAGAACCGCCATGATAGCCTGGGCATAATCTCATTTCCCCAAGTACAAGTAAGAAAAAAGTCGAATTTTTGTCCGATGTCACTTTCTTATCGGAAAGACTCGATGCACAAATGATGTTAAAATTCGCCGATTATGCCGAATTCAACGACTTTTTGTACGAAAAAGTTTGCCCGAATATTTGTTTGTTTTGAAAAATGGGGTACAATAGGCTATATAAAGGCAGTTAGTTGACGATTAACTCTATACATTTGCCGGTCGATCCGGACTCTTACCCTACTTAGTGTTTTCTGCGGTTTGCCACTCCACGGATTGTCGAGCTAGGCAAAGTTTGTTTTTCAGCAGATTTAGCCGGCAGGAACCCGGACTAGTTAATTAAGCCATAAGTTGTTTATTGATAGTCATTTATGACACCATTTAGGCGTCTGACCGGAACCCGCACAGGGCAAAGAAGATTCAAAAAACCGGCCCGAATACTGCGATTCGCCTGGTCGAACCTTGACACAAAATGTAACGCGTGTAAGATAGCCATAATTCGAGTCTTGCCTAGCAGATAGGCGCTGTCGGCCCGCAACGGAATATCTTGGGCCTTACGTCATAACTTTCGCCCATGGCACTCATGATTGTAAGTCCTTTTGAGTTGTGGACCTGCCCCACGTTGGGGCCACCCTTTCGGTAGAAACGCTTCTCTGAGGGGATATTAGACGTTTTACGACCTAAATCCATCTGGCATAGTTTGTAGTCAGTTTCACGGATAGGTCGGGCTAGCCCTTGCTGTTACACAGGGGAAAAGCAGACTCCGTTTTTCGGCCGTCGGCGAACGCACTCTATGTGCGTCGCAAAAACGACGGCCCATAAAGGATTATTACTCTCGTTCACCAAGCGCGACAGGGCCAAATGATAACGGCCCCTTGGTGTCGCTTTTTGGCCGAGGTCGAAAGCATCAGCCAGGTCAAAAGAACCGTTTAGTGCTCTCGGGAATTGCCCGAGAATCGCCGTGGTATATGCGCTATGTCACTAACGTTCAGAAAAGTTAGCGAACTAAGAGCGGATTCATAATCAACTTTTTACTCGATGCGCAGGCATTTGTATTACAAAGCAGTTATGGAACCGATCATGAAAAACTCGGGGCATTTTCCGTCTGATTGCGGCTAGAGCCGCACCAAACAACCAGGTGTGCAATATGGGAAAAAGGAAGAAAGGACGCGTTCGCGGGAAAAGTGGTCAAGGAACTGGCAACTACCGTGGCCGTCCACGCGGCACGAAGGATCGTACCAACCAACAACAGCGAGAAGGCGATAACGCCGATGCAGGCGAACCGGGTCCCGCCGAACCGGGCAGCGGTATCCTGGAACTGCATCCCAACGGGTACGGATTCCTCCGTGACCCCAACGCCAATTACATCCGCCAAATGACCGATCCCTTCGTACCCGGCAGTATGATCGATAAATTCGGTCTACGTGAAGGGCTGCTAATCAACGGCATGGTGCAACCGGGCCGACGCCAGCAGGGGCCGCGTGTCAGGGAGATCCTTGACATAGACGGCATGAATCCTGAAGATTACAAGAACGTCAAAGGATTTGACGAACTTACGCCCATAAATCCGGAAGAATGGCTAAGGTTGGAAACCGGGGCCGAACCGCTCACTACCCGTGTCATGGACCTGCTGACACCGCTGGGCAAAGGCCAAAGGGCACTGATCGTCGCCCCCCCGCGTACCGGCAAAACGATCATGCTACAACACATTAGCCAGGCAATATCGAAAAATCATCCTGAAGTCACACTCGTCGTCCTGCTTATCGACGAGCGGCCCGAAGAAGTAACCGATATGCGACGCTCGGTAACCGGCGAAGTCGTGGCTAGCAGCCTCGACCGCGAAATCGAAAGCCATGTGCGGCTTTCGCAGCTTGTCGTCGAAAGGTGCAAACGCCTCGCCGAAATGGGCAAGGATGTCTTCCTGCTGATGGATTCCATCACGCGAATGGCCCGCGCCTTTAACAAATGGGTCGGAAATACCGGCCGCACCATGAGCGGCGGTGTCGACGTTAAGGCTCTCGATATACCCAAAAAACTCTTCGCAACCGCCCGACTCTTCGAGGAAGGTGGCTCGCTGACGATCGTTGCCACCGCCCTCATCGATACCGGTAGCCGCATGGACGAGTTGATTTTTCAAGAGTTCAAGGGCACGGGCAATATGGAACTGGTACTGGATCGTAAACTGGCCGACCGCCGCATCTGGCCGGCCATCGACATCGCCCAGTCGGGTACCCGACGCGAAGAAAAACTTCTCTCGGCAGACTCCCTACACGCCATTACCATGCTGCGAAGAACCCTTTCATCCATGCATCACATCGACGCCATGGAACAACTCACAACAAAACTGGCAAAATTCAAGTCCAACCAGGATTTCATCGATCTCATAAGCGGAGCACAAGTTGCCGATTAATCTCGGCCACCAACCCGGGAAAAAGACCGGCTAGCTCGACTGAAGAATCAACTATAATATATACAGGAGATAAAACCCGGAGGGTAAGCGAATGGCTAGCGGCCTCACTGGAAATGAGGTGCCCCTTTCTGGGGTTGTGGGTTCGAGTCCCATGCCCTCCGCT
>JAFGTN010000412.1 GCA_016934075.1 Pirellulales bacterium | reverse complement strand
AGGGTCGAGATGCCATTGAAACGAAGCCCCGAAGCCGCCGCCCACGATGCCCATGCGGATCTTTTTGTCCGACTTGAGTGCGGTGGACTGGGTTTCCGAGGCAAGCGATTTGGACTCGGTTGCAAGCGATGCGGACAAAGCAGCGGCACCGGCCGTTTGTAAAAAACTTCGGCGAGTCAAATTTCTGGGAGTATTATCCATGGTGTTCCTTTTGTAAAGCTGATTGTCGGAGAGGGAATTAGTTTTTTGTATTAGCGGGTTGGCTCAATGGTTTCTATCTTTTTAACGAACGATGGCGTATGGATCGACCGTAGAGATTTTTGTTTATTTTGCCGTCTTCCAGAGCCATGTTTCCCGAGATAAGCACGTATCGCACGCCACTGGAATAGACGGCCGGTTTCTCGATAGTTGCCCGGTCGATGAACGTTTTGGGATCAAACACCACGATATCCGCATAAGCACCTTCGCGTAGATATCCACGGTCTTTCAAACCCAGGATGTCGGCCGGCAATCCAGTGGCACTGCGGATTGCCTGCTCCACGGGTAAGATCTTTTCACGCATGGCATAGCGGCCGATCACTCGCGGGAAGGTGCCGAAATTGCGGGGATGGCAGGTAACGTTCTCGCCCGCGGGCCAGCCCCATCCATCCGAGGCGATCGCCACCCACGGGACTTTCATCGTATATCGGATATCGTCTTCGCACATGGCAAATCGAAGACCCGTTCCCCCGCCCATGCGGAGCAACTTGAGTGCGACTTCGACCCGGTCGACTTTCAAATCGTTGGCGATATCAGACAGACTTTTGCGAATCCACTGCTTATTCTTGCAGGACGCAATGACGATCTTTTCGGATTCATCGAGTTGCCGTTTAATCGCTTGGCGAACTGTCTCGGCGAACGACGGATCTGCCTCCATGCGTTTGAACAAGTTTGCGCGTCCTCCGGGAATGGAGGCCTCGGGCAACAGAGTTGCCGACAGCCCCGTGCAACTGATTGTATAAGGGTAATTGTCGGCGGTTACTTTCTGGCCGCGACGTCGGGCTTCTTCCATCAGTGCAATAGCTTTTCGCACCTTGCCCCAATGTGACAATCCTTTGCCTTTGATATGTGATACGTGAACGGGTATGTTTGCCAGGCGACCTATTTCGATGGCTTCGGCAATGGCATCGATTAAACCTTCGGATTGGTTGCGGATGTGGGTCGTGTATATCCCGCCGTGAGCCGCAACTTCCTTGCTCAGCGCTACCAGTTCGTTGATATCGGCGTAGCAACTCCAATTATACTCGAGGCCGGTGGACATCCCCCATGCCCCTGCCCGCATAGCCTTCCCGATCATGGTCCGCATCCGCTCGATCTCTTTGGCGTTTGCCGGACGTTTCGCGTTTCCCATCCCCATGCTCCGCAAGGGGCCGTGTGGTATGAGGTGAATAATATTAGTTCCCGCGCCATCTCGGTCGACCTGGTCTAGATACGCGGTAGTGCTTTTTGGTCCCAGCCCACAATTTCCGGTGACGCAGGTAGTGCAACCTTGCGTCAGATAGTTCATGGAATTACGCAAACCTGGTCTCAGAACCGAACGATCACTGTGAGTGTGCAGGTCGATGAATCCCGGCGCGACCACGAGGCCCTTGCAATCGACAACGCGACCTACCCGGCCCACCTCGAATTGGCCCAAGGCCACGATTCGTTCGCCACGGAGTGCTACGTCACCGATCTTGCCCGGCGACCCGCTGCCATCGTAGATTGTGCCACCCACAAGAAGCAGATCCACGTCGACTCTCTTGTGCGAGGCCGGATTCTCGCTCTGTGGTTCGGCTGACACTACCGTTGGCAGCAACACGAACGATAATATGCCTATCAGGAAACTTGTCGTATTCAGCAGTGATGCATTTTTCATAGAGAATTCCAGTATAGCACAGTTTGAAATAGAGTGTGGAAAGTCATTCAGAAGTCACTTACACGCGTTCTAGTTTGAAACAGCACGTCCATATTCGATGAGGTAGCGTGTTTTCCCGAAGGGTAAACATGCGGTGGAGTTTTTGTCGGGCAGCATCTGTCGCCGCCACTTGTCGAAATGCCGCTTGATCTTGCTGTCGGCCGAGTATTCCCAAAGGCTGGTTTTCATCTGACGCAGAGCCAGCGTGGCGGTGATCCAACTGTGGGTCCAGCCGATTTCGTTGGTCCAAACGCCCCATCCAGCGTCGCCGTCGGATGCCCAGTAGTCCCATTTCTTGAAATCGAAACCGCGGTACCAGGTGCCGTCGAGTTCGGGATGTACTTCGCTGGTGGTTTGCGTGCGGATAAAGAAGTCGGCCATTTTTGAGGCCGATTTGTCGTAGCGAACATCGCCGGTGGCGGCGGCCGCCTCGTGCATGCCTATAAAGGCGAAGTTGATAGAATACAACGCATCGGTCGCCGGGTCGCCGGTCTCGTGTACCAATGCGCACTCGTTTGTGCCGTAGTTTTCATTCGATGTGACGACGTGGCCGGGGATCTGTGGGATGGCTCCGCTGGCGTCCTGCAAATCGATCACGTAACGAGCGATTTTATCCAGCCATTTACGATGCTCGGGCGTATCCTCGACTCGCACCAGCCAGGCCAACGGCAACAACATGCGGCATCGTTCTTGCTCGACGCGGTTAGCCTCCAAGGACCAGTTGGGATACGCCTTCATCATCAATGAAATTCCCGTCCGAGCACGATCCAAAAACGGCTCGTACTTGGTTTTATCATAAAGCCAGAGGTAGGTACACCAGATCCAGGATTGCATATGCGGGCGGAACTCGATGAAGTCGAGGTTGTAGTAATGCCTCCATCCGTTGGCCTGTAACTGAGGACCTTCGATTCGAGCGGGCCGGAAGCCCTTGGGGCCGGTGGTACGGAAATTGGCAAGGATGGTGCGAATGATCGCTTCGTCCCAGCGGTCGCTCTTGAGCATAGCCGCGGTTGCAATCGCGCTTAATGTCGCGCGGGCGTTGTCGTCGCCATAATGAACGTGTTCGGAATTCACGCCCCAACCGAGCAGGCCGAAGCACGGATTAGTGGGATCGGCACGAACCCCTTGGCTGATCGACGAATGAAAGAAAATCTGATCGCCGAGTTTTTTTGCCGTCTCGCCGTATTTTGACTCTCCCAGTGCAACCGCGCCACAGGCCAGGCCCATGGCCGCTTCGAGGTTGCAGTCGGCACGTATGGTGCGATTGACGGCCTGAGATCCGTCGGCAAATATGCGTTTGGAGATATAACACTCACCAATGCCGTGCGAGCCGTCGCCGTGAGGCCAATCGGCCGGAAGCGGGTCGATGCCCGTCTTGTCTTTCGGCCACGACGGGTGAATATACAGCCGCGATTTTCCGTAATATTCGACACCGCGTCGCATGGCCTGCGCTTGGGCGTTTTGGGGGAGCGGCTGCGATTTGCCGAAACTCGGCCGCACGGTGGGTGTCCAGGTCAGGGTGGGAACTTCTCGGCCCGGCTGCAGCCAACCGAGAATCATTCGCCACACGGGTGACCAGGCCTCGCTGGGCGAGTAGCGAGCCGTGACGAATTGGCTGAGTTTGGTGGTCGATACCATGATATCACCACGGGGATGCTCGAATAGAATGGGATGCACTTCCTTGGACAAGCCGTATACGGCCGTGTCGTAGCCTTCGACGCGAGCCAACACCAAGAGCGGGCTTTTCGCTTCCACTGGCAGGTAGTGACAATCGTTGATCGCCATGATCCGCATCTTCTTCAGGTCGGGGCCGAAGGCATCGGATGTCACAACGGTTCGCTCGACGATTGCCGAGTACGGTCCGGTTTTCAGGTAGGCGGGCGTCTTGCCCACGGACAGGTCGGGCAAGGAGGCGGAATATTCGACGTAGAGACGTAACTTCTTCTTCGCGGCCTGTTCGAAGATCTGCTGGTCGATCTGTGTGATTTTTTGGGGGTAACGATCGGCCAGAAACAGCAAGCCGGCGCCTTGCGGAGCATTTTTAACGGCCTGGACGGGTGTGTCGAATCGCTGGTATTTTTTGCCATCGACGGCCATCACACGGTAGAGATCGTTGTCCCCGCGGCAGCAGAAGACGAGGTTTAAGGTTTTATTGTTTTTTCCAGCGGAAGCTGATACGGGGTGCGGCGTAGCATCCGCCGGCAAGTCACCCAAGGCGAATTGAATGCCAGCCAGATAATGTTCCAAGGTTGCCGGACGCCAATAGACGTCCTTTTGGTGTCCCAATGCACAATAGAAGACGTGGCCCTTGCCGTAGGTGCGGATCCAACTCAAGGCAAAATCCCCGTCGGTGCGTTTGATTTTCGGACGTTTCATGTCGGTGCGGTCCGTGTCCAGGCTCAGCAGTACGCGGACCTTATCGCGTGAAAATCGATCGAACTCGAAAATCTCGTCAGTATATTCAAACGATTCGTCACCGAAACAATGCACCAGCGGATGCGCGGGTTCCTCAGATTTGATCGTGACGGTGCTGCCCGCGTTCCATGGATGGCTTATGGAGTATCCACCGATCATGTCCGTATACTCGGGCCAGTCGAGATGGGCGGCACAATGGATCCCCACCAGGCCTCGACCGCCTCGGACAAAATCCAGCAAGTTTTTGCGTCGCACGGGATCGGAGACGGGATTACCACAGTTGTTATTGAAGATCACGGCGTCGAACTCGAAGAGTTTATCGCGGTCGAACATGGCCGGATCTTCGCTCAAGACGGGCGTGTAGGCGCCGCTCTTCTCACCGATAATCCGCAAGGCCTGCGCGCCCCAGGGGATCGATTCGTGGGCGTATTCCGTAGCCCGAGAGAAAATCAAAACCTTTCGTGGCTTCTTCGGCTTAGCCGTCGCGGCCGATGGAGCAGCTTGACGGATCTTGGCCAGATCTGCTTCTGGCATATCGGCGGCGGTCGAGATGTCGGCTTGGGCGACGACAACCAATAGCATCAAAGCAAACATGGAACGGTAAAGCATGATGGTATCTTTCGATGATCGAGGTGGGGATGTTTGTGTGAGGGTGAATGATTTACATCTGCCACGGGGCTCGCATTTTGCGTAAAAGCATCTTGTTGGCTTCGTCGTTATCGACGAATTGTTCTTTGGTGGGATCCCATCGCAGCTTACGTTTAAGACGCGTGGCAATGTCGCTAAGCTGGCAGACCGTATTGGTGCGGTGTCCGATTTCCACCGTTGTGACCGGATCCTTGCGGCTTCGTACGCAGTCGAGAAAATTTCGCACGTGCATGGGCGATCCGTCGCGATAAGCGTCTTCCTTATAGCCTGCCGGCAGGCGGTTTTGCAGTTTCGGCTTGAACGAGTCGGGCCCGGCAGTGATCCGTCCGCGGTTGACGTACAGCCTCGCATCGCTACCCTCGAAACGTATGCCCATCGGTATCTCGTCCTGGCTGGCGAAGATCACGCGCACATCGTTGGCATAGCGATACTCGGTGTGCCAGGAAGTGGGGCAATCGCAGATGCCCTTGGAGGGAAAGACTCCGCGAGTGGATTCGATCTCCAATGGCCCGGTATCATCTGCGTCGAGGCCCCATTGGGCGATATCCACATTGTGACAGCCCCAACCGGCCTGGTAGCCGATACTGTAGTCGTAGGTCGACATCCAGGTCATGTTGACTACGCGTTCGGGTTGGTATGGTTTCAACGGCGCTGGACCGAGCCAGAAGTCATAATCGAAACCCTCGGGCACGGGCTGGGGATCGACCGCTGGCCCGGTACGATTGCCCGGCACGCCAACCTTTATGGTTTTTAGCTTACCCAATACGCCTTCGCGGACCATATCCACGGCCAGGCGGAAGATGGGATCACTGCGTTGTTGCTGGCCTACCTGAAAAACGCACTTGTTATCACGAACCGCTTTAACCACGGCCTGCCCCTCGGCCACGGTGCGGGTCATGGCCTTTTCACAATAGATGTCCTTTTTTGCTCGTGCCGCGGCCACGGCCATCAGCGCGTGCCAGTGTTCCGGCGATGTGATAACCACGGCATCTATATCGGTGCGCGACAGAAGATCGCGGAAGTCGTTATAATCCGCGCAACCTTTGAACGTGCCCTTGGCTTTCCGCGAAGCATAGGCCTTCTTGAAAAAGGCCTTCAGTTCCTTGCGCTTTTTGAGAAAGGGATCACAAGTTGCCGTGATTTGAGCATCGGGCATGTCGACCAGATGCTTGGCAAGCTGGCACGCACGCTGACCCGAGCCGATCATGCCGATGGTGATTCGTTCGCCGGCCGCCGCTTGGCTGTTTTTTCCCAGCGCGGCGGCTGGTACAAACATCGGTACCGATACGGCCGCAGCGGCTGCGCCTTTTAGGAAACGACGACGGTTGACGTGGTTAGTAATATTCGTGCAGGATAGATTCATGGATATTTTCTTTCTCATTGTCGCTATCCTTTTCAATAATGTTAAAAGTCGTTGAACACCTCCACAACTTTTCCGGTTCTGATGTTTGTCGTGGTCATGGCAAACCGTCCTTCCGTGACTGGGAGGATTCTTGACGGGTCGTCCAATGCCGTTCGATTTCTTCCAGGCTTTTGCCTTTGGTTTCCGGAACTAGCCACCAGAAGAAGATCGTGGCCAGCAGACAGATCAGGCTAAAAGTGAAGAAACCGGTGTGCATGCCGAAGTTTGCCACGTACCAGGGGAAGAGGAACGCGCTGGCGGAGTTGGTGCCCCAGTTGACCAGCGTGGCGATGGAGGCGGCGCGGCCGCGGACGCGGTTGGGGAATATCTCCGGTGTAAGCACCCAGATCACGGCACAGATCGACAAGGCGATGCAGGCGAAATAGATGCACATGGCCACCACGATCAACAAACCGGCCGTTTTTGTAATTGCGATCGGCGCCTGGGTGTCGGTCGCTCCGGCAACAGTCGCCGCGCCGGCTTGACCGAAGAGGAAAAGCACGCCGATGATCGCCAGGGTAACGGTGACGACCGTCATTCCGCTCAGCAACAAAGGCCGTCGGCCCCATGAATCTATCACGCAAAGGGCGATAATGGTGAAGATAAGGTTGATCAATCCGAAACCGACCTGGGCCAGAAACGCGCCCTGCTTGGCATAGCCGGCAATCTTGAGGATCTCGGGACCGTAATAAACGACGATGTTCACGCCCGTCAGTTGCCCGAAAAAAGAAAGCCCCACGCCCACCAAAAGCGCGATTCGCAAGCCCGGGCGGAACAGTTCGGCCAGTGTGCCTTCTTCATGGTCGAGCGAGCTTTGGATCTCGGCGATTTGGTTTTGTGCCGTTTGCCGGCCGCCGATCTTCGCCAGAATTCGAGCCGCTTGTCCGGTTTTTCCCGCCTTGGCCAACCAGCGCGGACTTTCGGGCACCAGGAACAGCAGGACGAAAAAAATCGCAGCCGGCAGGGTTTCGGCACCGAACATCCCCCGCCAGACCTCCGCAACCAGAATCCAGTGCAGCCATCCCCCACCACCAAAGGCCGCCGGATTGTTCTGCGAGAAGCTCAACAGTCCCCAGTTACAGAAATACGCGGCCAGAATGCCCAGCACAATCGACAATTGATACATGGCAACCAGCCGCCCGCGTAAACGGGGCGGAGCAAATTCCGATATGTACATCGGCGCCAGCACCGAGGCCATACCCACCCCCACTCCGCCGATGATCCGAGCCGGAATCAAGACTAAAAAGTTCGGCGGAATTGCCGAGAATAACGCCGATATGAAGAAAAAAAAGGCGGCCGTAATCAAAACCGGCTTGCGTCCGAAGCGGTCGCCCAAAACTCCGGCCACTGCGGCGCCCACGACGCAGCCCACCAGGGCGGCGCTGCCGAACCAGCCCAACTCCAGCTTTGTCAACTCGAACTGCGTCTCCACGAATCCCACCGTGCCGGCGATTACAGCCGTGTCGAATCCGAACAAAAGACCACCGATAGAGGCCACCAGGCAGATCAACGCCAGATACCAACCACTTCCCTTTTCGCAAAGATTACTGATCTCTCCGCCTGGCGGTAAGCTTTCGTGAATGTCGGGCATAAGAGGTTCTCCTGACGGCACCCGGGTTTATTTAATTGTAATGGGTAGCCCCGATAGCTCGTTTATCGTGGTGTCGCAGTCACAGGAGGACGTTTCGGCACCCTTGGGAACCTCTTGCGGCTTTGCCGCCCCAATAGACGAGCTATCGGGGGCGCCCCATCAACCTAGGTGTTACTTTTCACGCTCGAATCGAGGAGTCGATAGCACCGATAAAGAACACGCGGCAGGTGGAAACAGCCTTTCCAACCATTGGCCTTGGCGGTCCAGACGGGGCTGCCATCGCGGTTCAGGTATCCGTACCATTCGCCGTATTCGGGATCGGGGAAATTGTCGAAGCTGTATTTATGCACATTTTCGTACCAGCGGCCGATATCCTCGCGACCGGTGTGTATCCAGGCCAGCAGCAAAGCATAGAGCGCCTCGCTGTGTGGCCACCAGAGTTTCAAATCGGCACCCAGATCGTGGGTAGGCGTCCAGTCGTAGTTGGTAAGATAGCGTATGCCGCCGTACTTTTCGTCCCAGCCGTGCTCGAGCGCGGCCAACATGATGTCGACCGAGGTATCGAAAAGTTTTCTATTATCTTGCTTGAGCGCGACTTCCATCATCATCCAGGCCGATTCGATGGCATGGCCCGGGTGGAACATGCGGCATTCGGCAATGTCCAACATGGGCGAACCGTCCATGGCCACGTTTTCCAGCAAGACGCCGCCGCTGGAGGAAGGCAACCCCTCGGGCTTCCAGTGGAGACCGACGATCGCATCGGCCGACATCTGCAAGTCGGCGAGGAAACGGTCGTCGGGGTGAATTTCGTTGAAGACCCAAGCCACCGTGATGCGGCACATGTCTTGGGCGTGGAGATGAATTTCGGTGTCGATGGGATAAGCCAGCATGGGCGTGTTGTCGGGTTGACCCAACCGTGGCACGAGGAAGTCGTACATGGAAACCGCGCGGTCCCAGAGCCGGTCGTCACCGGTCGCCTTGCTGTACTCGGCCAAGGCGATCGAGCCGAAGACTTCTGTGTAAGTACTCAAGGCTTCGCTTCGCGATACACCTTGGCGGGTCAGCCGGAAGTGCATCTTGCCGTTGTCGCGGAAACCGTGTTCGAGCAGATAATCGGCGCCTAGGCGAGCGGCTTCGAGCCATTCGGGCCGCTGCTCGTGCGTGTTGTATAGATGGCTTAACATCCAGATCTGGCGACCGGTCGTCCACATGTATTTGTCGGTGGAGTAAGGCGTGCCGTCGCGGCCGAGATGACCGTAGTAGCCTCCGTATTCCCGGTCGAGCGAGTGGCTCATCCACCAGGGCATAACATCATCGAACATCGCCCGC
The DNA here is from genome assembly GCA_016934075.1 of Pirellulales bacterium. Lineage (GTDB taxonomy): Bacteria > Planctomycetota > Planctomycetia > Pirellulales > Thermoguttaceae > JAFGTN01. The sequence continues at coordinate 7,144 of JAFGTN010000412.1, read as the reverse complement.
CGGTAATGTTCGTGGAGTTCGACAATTCGCGGCATGGGGATCGAAGCCGCGAGACCAGCATCGGCGGAATTTTTTTGATTCATGTTTATTATCCCAATTATCGATAGATACTGTTTATCACCGCATGTTTACCCTTCGGGAAAACAAGCTACTTTTTTTGAATATGGATACGCAGTTTCAAACTAGAACGCGTTTTACTCGTATTGATGGTGAATCATCATGGACCTCATAGGCCGGGTTATAACTCGGCGATAATGCAGCCAATGCTAAACCCGGGATTTAACCCGGTTTACGTATTCTACCCGCTAATCTACGAAAGCCGCCTGCCAATTGCAAGTCGTCCGTGTGTGGCACGCCCAGAATGGGCGTGGTGAGTACATCTGCATCAACCGCCACCACGCCCATTCTGGGCGTGCCACACAGCCGGGCATTTTCAATCATCTCAATACGATACGACCGAGTCTCGAGCCACTTCATCCACGAAACCGACCAGTTCTCGCTCGAAGCGTTTGAGATTGAAACGCTCGGCCTGCCGTCGTGCGAGCAGTGGATCGAAGCTATCCGGTGCGGCTTCGAAGCGGCGAATTGCCCCCACAATAGAATCGGGCGTCTGTTCATTGAAGAAGAAACCGGTCCCGCGGCTGCCGGTTGTATTGGCAGTTTCGACTGCGTCGATACCGATTACGGTTTCCGTGGCACCGCCTTGTGATAGGGCGATAACCGGCGTGCCGCAGGCTTGTGCTTCGAGCGGAACTATGCCGAAATCTTCATTGGCCGGGAAGAGCAAAGCTCGGGCGCGACGCATGTGGTCGCGGATGTCTTCGTCGGTCGTCCAGCCCTTGAAAGTTACCGTGGAGCCGGCCATGCGCTCGAGACTTTGCCGCTCGGTTCCAGAGCCGATCACTATCAGCCGCCTACCGAGCCGGTTGGCGGCCTCGACGGCCAAATCCACACGTTTGTATGGAGCCAAAGCGCCTGCGTACAGATAGAAGTCTTCGCGCGGCGTGTCGACCGGAGTATAAAAATCGGTGTCTACGGGCGGATAGATGATGTGGCTCGAGCGGCCGTAGCATTCCTCGATGCGCCGGGCAATCGTGCGGCTGATGGCAATGAAATGCGTTACGCGATCCGCGGTCGACTGGTCCCAGTCCCGCATCCAATCCAGTACCAGATTCCGTGCGGCGGTCATGGGATTCTTATGTGTGGCGGTGACACGAAAATAGTCGGCTCGTCGATGCCATGCATATCGCATGGGCGTGAAGCAGTAGCAAATATGCGGTACGCCCTCCGGTGGCTGAATACTTTTTGCCACGGCGTGGCTGAAACTGACCACCATGTCCACATCGTTGGGAATATGGAAACTGCCGATAGCCGTGGGCATGAGCGGCAACAGGTAGCGGTAATGTCGCTTAATGCCCGGCACATGCTGCAAGAAACTGGTTGTAATCCGCATCCGCTCGATGTCCGGGGACGTGGTGCCCCGATCATGCAATAGCGTATAGAGTCGCGCGTCCGGAAATCGACGGCAAAGCACCTCCAGGCACTTTTCGCCGCCCCGCATGCCGGTCAACCAGTCGTGGACGAGCGCGATATTCATCGTAGCGGCTCCTTCCGCAGAATAGTGATGATATAGAGCTTTTTGGAGGTAGGACAGCGATCCGACCTTCATTGCAATATATCATATCACCCTCGTGACGCATGCCAACCCCCAATGCGCTTTCCCGGCGAGGGATAAGCCCGCAACTTATAAGAACTTACAACATGCCGCTATTTGCGCGGAAGGTATAGTCTGAGATTCTAAAAATATTCAGCTTTACATGGACCAGCCAATTCGGCTATTCTCCCCCCACGGCGGTCTGTGCCCACATTGTGCACTAATACTAAGCGATCAGCATGCCCAAAGGGTGAAACATGCGTGATTTACTGCAAAACCGACTCCAAGGTAATGCCGTTTTGACGATTCTGGCAATCGCAATAGAACTGCTTGCGATCGGCTTCACGTGTGTTAACACTGCTTGGGGGGCGGATTTCCGAGTTGAGAATAAGGTTTTTCTGGGTTCGGATAAAAAACCACTGTCGGAAAGCACGACGATTTTCAAAGACGGGATTGTCTACGACTATCTTGTGGAAACCGGCGAGGTAACAGTGTTTGATATTGAACGTGAGCGATTTTTTCTGCTCGATACGCGTCTCAAGTTGAAAACCCAATTGAGTTCTAAACTGGTCAAGGCCGCGACCGACAGCCTCAAGAGTAGAGCCGATTTGAGTAGTGATCCTTTCGCCAGTTTTCTCATTAATCCACGTTTTGATTGTCAGGTAGACGACGAGCGGGGCGAATTGCTCTTTAGCAGCACGATGTTGGAATATCGCGTCGTCGCTGTCCCTGCCAAAACCGAGGAAATTGCTAATGATTATTGGAGATTTGCCGACTGGTTCGCCCGCCTGAAAACCTACATCCGTCCCGGCGCGAGACCGCCTTTTGCGCGTATGTTGGTGAACGAAGAGTTGGGCCGTCGCGGGGAACTGCCTCGCGAAGTGCACCTGACGCTGAAGCCCAAACAGGGCCTGGCCAGCCGCAAAATCCGCATGCACAGCGAGCACAAAATAGTCACGCTATTGGGCGATGTGGACTCTCGTCGAGTAGCCGAAACGGCCGAACATCTGGCCGTTTTCGAACCCATAAGTTTCAAGGAATACGAGCAAAAACAGGCGAAATTCGAGACAGAACGGGGTAATTAGCCTCCGAACTCCGCTTGGCGGTGCCCGGTTGCCAAACGCTTGCAGCTTAGGTATACTGGGTAAGCCAATGCACACCCGCCCTAAGGGTCGGACCAATGCTCTACATCCATGTATGAGCGGTCATGGCCGGATTTTCCTTCCCATTTGCTCGAAGCCTAGGAGTCTTGTGATGTCTTACCGTTTTATCGTGTATGGTCTTTGTTTTTTCGGTATCTGTCTCAGCCTGGCCGCCAATAGTACTCTGGATGCGTCCGAGCTTCAGGCTAAGCTTAGCGATGACGGCAAACGGGTAACGGTTACAGTCGATGGCAAACTGTTTGCCGAATATTTGACCTGCTCGGGTGTCAAGCCGATTATCTGGCCCATTATCGGACCGACAGGCAAACGCATGACCCGCGAGTACCCAATGGCTAAAAAGGCCGAGTACGAACGGGACGACCACATTCATCAGCGTTCGATGTGGTTTACCCACGGTAATGTAAACGGCATCAATTTTTGGGCCGAGTCAAAACGTGGCAAGAACATGAAGGAGAATGCCGGAGAGATCAAGCATCGCGAGTTTGTGAAGATTGAGAGCGGGAAAACGGCGACAATCGTCGTTCGCAACGATTGGTGCAAAATGGCCGATGGCACGAAGATCTGTGAGGAAGAAACCAAGATCACCTTCGGGGCCAACGACGACAACCGTTGGATCGATTACGACATTACACTCAAGGCTTGTGATAAACCCGTCACGCTGGGCGATGACAAGGAAGGTTGCTTCGGTATCCGTATGGCCGCGCCTCTCAAGCCCGACGCCAAGCTGGGTGGGATTTTAATAAACAGTAATGGTCAGAAAAACTCTGACGCTTGGGGTAAGTCGGCAGACTGGGTAGACTATTCCGGAAAGCTGGGCGGCGACAAAGTGGGGATTTCGATGATGAATCATCCGTCAAGTTTCCGATATCCCACCCACTGGCATGCGCGAACTTACGGCCTATGTTCGGCCAACCCTTTCGGCTTGAGCTTTTTTGAGGAAGGCTCGGGCAAGAACGGCGCGTACACCATTCCCGTCGGCGGCTCGATCAAGCTTTCCTACCGCGTTCTCTTCCACAAAGGCGACGTCAAGGAAGCCAAGGTCGACGAAGCATTCAAGGCTTATGCTAAAACAACCAGGTAGTGTTGTGGATGTTGTTGCTTTTTCGTGCAACAAGTTGTCTTTGACGAGAATTTGACATCAGTCCCCGTCGCTGTATTCCACCGGAATTTCCCGAATAGTCTTTGAAGTAACAGGCTATAAAGGAACTCGCGGAAAAAATTTTTACATAACTTTTTTCGCTCTTCGCGGGTGGAATGTCCTCGTATCCTTCCTTGCTTAACGAAGTTACGTATGCGTTATTCGTGAACGAGATTCTCTCAAGTTCCAATGTTGCTTAAAATACCAATTTCTCTGGCAAGCATTCCTACCTATTCTGCCGATAGTTTCTTTTGTTGGCAATCATCCCATCTTTACTCAACTGTGCCGACGAGCTATTTCCTGCACGCCGGTGCTCAAACAGGAGATCCTATTTCACATGCAACACGGTATTTTGCAGTTCCGTAGTCATAATGACATTCGTGAATTCGTAAACGAAACCTTTTGCAAACACTATCAATTAAAACTTGGCGCGTTCCATATGAGTGAACGCATTTTATTACGGGGCGGAAAGCCATGCGGCGTTCATTTTTGCTTGCATGGACCGCGTGCCGTGAAATTTACGGCGATTTGGGAAACCGAAGGCAATCGGATTCTCTTTTACGGCTCGTCGGGCGAGCGTTTCCATAAGACGCAACTTATGGGGGCGCCTAGCCTTGAGCGAACCGCTGCTTAGGGGCGGACCTGTTCGATTCCGGTATTGACAAATCCGGGGACGAACGCTATACATATATACATCACTATTACCGACACGGAGGTCCTTCAATGCTAGTCCTGTCTCGCCGCGAAAATGAACGAATTAAACTCGGCAATTCCATTGTTGTCACGGTAGTGCGTGTTGCCGGTGACCGCGTGCGGATAGGAATAGAAGCCCCACCGGATGTTGTTGTGCTGCGAGAAGAGCTTGAGCCCTTCGCAACTGGTAGTGGAGCATTGGTTCCCTCGGGAGGCTGATACCAAGTCTGACAATAGTGTGATAATTACAACGCGGACTCGATCTAAAAGCCCATTGGCTTGATGATCGAGTCCGCGTTTTTTGTTTTTGGCTCGCCAATAGCCGATGATGGATTTTTTTCATTCCTACAGATACATTATCTCTGCTCTATTCTAACCATCATAACTTGATCTAGCTCGAAAACCGGAAATCGACTAAAAAAGGCAGCCGACAATGGATTTGTCGACTACCTAGTCCACATTCGTGGCGACTGTCGGGGCACGATCTCAAGGCAAATTCTCAAGGAGGAGATGAGCAATGAGCCGATCGGGCGATAAGTACTATGATCTGCACACCAGCCATATAGTCATTCCGGCACGCCTTGCCTCAACGCGTCTGCCGCGCAAACTGCTTCTGGAAGAGACCGGCAAACCGCTGATTTGCCATACATATGATGCTGCTTTGACGGCGAAACGTCCAGCCGGTGTTTGCGTGGCTGCAGACCACGAAGAAATCGCCGAGGCCGTCGAGGCATTTGGCGGAATAGTCGAAATGACCGATCCTGAGGCTAAGAGTGGAACCGATCGCGTGGCCGAGGTGGCGACCAGGCTGGAGGGAACCGACATTATTGTAAATGTACAGGGTGATGAGCCGGATTTGGCAGGCGAATCCATCGATTTGGTAATCGATTTGTTGGAAAAGAATCCCGACGCGGTGATGTCTACATTGGCAACACCCATTCGCAGCCGACGACAGCTCGAAGATCCCTCGTGCGTGAAAGTGGTTTTCGATAGTGATAATAGAGCACTATACTTCAGTCGCAGCCCCATACCTCATGCCCGAGAGTGGGACGACGATCTACTCGAAGCCGACCCACCGCATTTCTATCAGCATGTCGGTTTGTATGCCTATCGCCGAGATTTTCTTCTGCGGCTGGCCAAATTGCCCGAGTGTGAGCTTGAGAAACTGGAGAAATTAGAGCAACTTAGGGTTCTAAATGCCGGTCATTCTATCATGGTGGGGGTGGTTGATGAGCCAACATTCGGAATCGATACCCCCGAAGATTATAGGGCATTTGTCGAACGTCGCCTGGCGGGCTAGAATATGCGTTTTCAATTCTAGCCTTGCGTACAACAGTGTGACTTCATGACAAAACATATTTTCGTGACCGGCGGCGTGGTGAGCTCGCTTGGGAAGGGCTTGACCAGCGCATCTATCGGCATGCTTCTTGAGAATCGCGGTCTTTCGGTCCGCATGCAGAAGCTCGACCCGTATATCAACGTGGATCCCGGCACGATGAGCCCCTATCAGCACGGTGAGGTTTACGTACTTGACGATGGCAGCGAGACCGACTTGGATCTTGGCCATTATGAGCGTTTTACAAACGGGCCGCTGACGCGACACAGCAATTACACGACCGGACAGATTTATTTGTCGGTGATCAACAAGGAACGCCGCGGCGAGTTTCTGGGCCAGACGGTGCAGGTGATTCCGCACATTACCAATGAAATCAAGGAGGTTTTGGGAAAACTGACCGGCGATGATGTCGACGTGGTCATCACCGAGATCGGCGGCACCGTGGGCGATATCGAAAGTCAGCCGTTCCTGGAGGCGATTCGACAGTTCTCGCTGGATGTCGGCAAGGAGAATTGCGTTTACGTGCACCTTACGTTGGTACCGTATTTGAAGGCGGCCGGCGAGTTAAAGACCAAGCCCACCCAACATTCAGTCGGCCAACTTCGCCAGATCGGTATCCAGCCCGACTTCCTGGTATGTCGCACCGAGCGATCCATGAGCCGCGACGAACGCGAGAAGATCGCCCTCTTTTGCAACGTCTCTCTGGAAGCGGTGATCGAAGAGAAGGACAAGGACTTTTCCATATACGAAGTACCCATGAGTTTGCTGGAAAATCGGCTCGACGAACTGATCGCCGACAAGCTGGGCTTGCAGACCGGCAAGGCCGAACTGAGCCAGTGGCACGACTTGCTGCACCGGTTGCGGAATCCCGAACATGAAATCAGCATTGCCGTGGTAGGCAAATATGCCGAGCACCATGATGCATATAAGTCGATCTACGAGGCTTTGGACCATGCGGGTATCGAAAACCGTGCCCAGGTACGTATCGAGCGCGTTCATTCCGAGGCGGTCGAGCGCGAGGGAACCGAGCGATTGCTGGCCGGCGTGGACGGCATTCTGGTGCCCGGCGGTTTCGGCGAACGTGGCATCGAAGGTAAAGTATCGGCGGTGCAGTTTGCTCGCGAGCGGGGCATTCCATTTCTGGGTATTTGCCTGGGCTT
>JAFGTN010000411.1 GCA_016934075.1 Pirellulales bacterium | reverse complement strand
GCGCGTGGCTTCCAGATCGAACATCAAATATTTCATATCCAGGCGTAATTGGCTCAGTGCATCTTGAACAAGTTGCAAAATTCGGCGACGACGCTTGCTACTGTCGACCACTCGCGAGAGCACGGGGTCAATTTTCTCTCGAATATCAGCCGGTAACTCTCCCACGACATTGACCAATTCGGTAATTTCACGGGGCAGTTCTTCGGCTTTGGTTTTGGTCGACTTAGCAGGTTGATTCATCGGTTGTCTCCGTCTTGAGAATTGAAAGATGCCAGCAAAAAGAGCACACACCATGCCAAAACGGAAAGAGGCGAGAGGAAAATCACTGTAAGGCACTGTCTTCTAATGACTTAGGGAAGGAAGCTTTTTCTTGTTCATCAACTGTATGTTTCCAGAAGACGACGGTTTGCTCTGGCATCGATTCGCAAATCCTGCTACAAGCACACTTTACGACAATAAACACGCTCGCCGCAAACGTTGTGTTTTCGCAACCCGGCCCGATGCGAGCTCTAAACATCATCCAAAAACGCCTCAAAACAGAACAAGCCGATGGTGTATTTAGACAGAACCGTGAAGAAAACTTGGAAGCCAGGCCGATTTATTGCGATCATCGTCGTTACCGGCCTTACGGCATTTTGTCCACTAGTAGCCCTGGGGCAATCGGCATGGTACGAGGGACATGAAAGCAACGAGACGAGTTGGCGGGAAGCCGGCGGCAATGCACACTATCAGGTCCAGCAACACAACCGGACCGGAGACCAATCGCACACGGGCAACGGTTGCGAACATATTCTCGTCGATGGTCAAGACGGAACCTACGTTTACTTCAGTCACGCCGTCGATTGCCCCTTGGTGATTCCCGAACTGCTGCCAAGTGTTTGGATTAAGTCGGACAGGGCCGGATTGCAGATCATGGCACGAGTGGTATTGCCGCGAACCGAAGATCCACGAACCGGCAGCCCTATCACTACTCTGGTTCGTGGAACCAGCTATTCCCAGGTGGGACGCTGGCAACAACTTCATATCACTCAAATCCCCCTGCTGCTGAACCGTTCAATACGTGTTTTGCGAATGCAGATGGGCCCCAACGTCGACGGCCGCGAAGCCTTTATCGACCGGATACTTCTTAACGTCTATGGCGGTCCAGGGAAGACTAACATATGGATAGACGATCTGGATATAGCCGGCCACGTCAAACGCCCTATCATAGCACTTGATGCCGCCGTTTCCACACAACCAATTACACAGCCACCGCAACCATTGGTGCGAGCGGGAGTCGCCGGCCCCACGCTGAGAAACGCTGCACCGACCGGCGGTATATCCAGTCACCCGCAAACCTTCGTCCCAATGACCGGCGCCGCCGAACAGCAGGTTAATACTGTACCTGCCCAGCCAGACGCTCATTCCCTCAGCTACGATGTGGCCGGAGGAGCCCGCCAGGGCGACAATCGGGTCGAACTTGTCGGTTCGGTTTTACAAGTCGACGGTCACCCAGTCTTTCCTTTGGCAATACAATACCGAGGCGAATCGCTTTCGGGAATCAAAGACATGGGTTTCAACACTGTGTGGCTCGACCGGCCCGCCGATGGGAAGTTCCTCGCCGAGGCGGACCGCTTAGGACTTTGGGTAGTTTGCCCTCCGCCGTACCTTCCTGAGAAAGATGATCGAAATGATCGAACCGCACCGTCGAAGCGCATCGGACCGGAATACCGGCCTGTTCTGGCCTGGGACCTGGGCGAGGGTGAATCGGAGGAGGATCTGCAAAAAACACGCTCTTGGGCGCAACAAATTAAAGCCGCCGATCTGCCACACCGTCGCCCACTGATCTGTCGGCCGGAAACGGGTCTGAGGGGTTTCAGTCGTTTCGTCGATCTGTTGATGGTAAGCCATTCGCCCTTAGCTACCAGTCTGGAACTCAACGACTACGGTACCTGGTTGCGCCAGCGACCTCGTCTGGCCCGCCCGGGCACGATTGTCTGGAGTTCTGTGCAGACCCAACCGGCCTTGGCGTTGGAAAATCAATGGGCCATGCTGGGTCGCGAACATTCATTGCCGCCCTTGATTAGCAGCGAGCAAATCCGCCTGATGGCCTACACGGCAATCGCCGCCGGCAGTCGCGGATTATTATTCAATTCGCGCAGTTCGCTGGATGCAACCGATGCGGCCACGCGCGCTCGGGCAACCGCCTTGGAACTGTTGAATTTGGAATTGAATCTGATACGGCCATGGGTTTCGGCCGGGCGTGTGGCGTCGACCATATCCAGCAACCAGCCGGAGGTCTCCGGCGCGGTTTTACATCTGCAACGTTCGCGTCTGCTCTTGCCCATCTGGACCGGGCGCGGAGCGCAATTTGTACCCGGCCAATCGGCGACAAAGACAATCTCCTTCAAAGTACGGCACGTGCCGGATTCGCATCGCGCCTACGAAATCAGCCCCGGCGGGATCCGGCCGGTTCGCAATCAGCGTAGAGTCACTGGTGGGATGCAGGTGACACTGGACGAATTTTCGTTGAGCCGGCCCATCCTGCTGACCGAAGATCAGCAAGTCACGGCCGCGCTGACCCGCCGTGCCCGAGAGCCGCATCTGGCCGAGCGGTGCGCCGAACTGTACCGTCGATTGGCCGTTCGAAAACTACAGGTGTACGAGGATGTCGACCGCCGCATGTCGGCTTATCCGGAGGTCTGGCAAACGAATAACAATCTGCAACTTGCCAGAAAACACCTGGAAACCTGCGATGCCATGATTGCCCGAGGCGACCATCAAACAGCCTGCATCGAGGCCCAACGGTCGATGCGAATACTGCGTATTCTCGAACGAGAAAACTGGCTAAAAGCGACCGAGGGACTAAAAACCCCCGTGGCAAGTCCGGCCACGACCTGCTTCTCGACCATACCATGGCATTGGGATCTGACACGTCGCACGCGCGGCTGGCAACTCGGCATGAACCGTCTACCGGTGGGAGACTTCGAGGATGTGTCGTCGATGGTTGCGGCCGGTTGGCGGCACATGCAACACAAGTCGCCCGGAGTGACCGCCCAGGCCGAGGTTGTGCCCCAGGCCGCGCATAGCGGTCGAGGTGGTCTGCGGTTAATGGCCATTGCCGAAGATTCCGAACAACCGCTGGCACTGGTCGAATCGCCACCAATTTGGCTAAGCAGCCCACCATTGAACGTCGAGGCAGGTACACTGATTAGAATACAAGGCTGGGTGCAAGTGCCAAGCGCCATTACCGGTAGTGTCGACGGACTGTTGATATTCGACTCTCTCTCGGGTGAATCGATGGCCGAGCGGATTGGAGAAACCACCGGATGGCAACCCTTCACGCTTTATCGTGTTGTCACGCAAAGCGGATCGATGACGGTAACCTTCGCCCTATCGGGCATGGGTGAAGCTTGGCTGGACGACATCTCGGTGCAATCGCTAGGACCGAATTCGGAAATGCTCTCGCGGCAAACGTTACCTGCTAATAGCACGATGAAGCCGGTCAATTAACCCACTTGCAAGCAACCAGGAAACGTCCGAATTCATGTAAATCCGGCTACGATTTGGCAAAAGCGTTACGCTAGATTTTTTTCTCCGCCACCAGCCTGGCGAAATGTTCGAATGACCGATCGTACGTGGCTTCGGCTTCGTCGGTGAAACAGCAAGCCGGGAGTTCCCTTGAACGAAGGTGATAGGTTAGACACTCACAGCATATCCCCTTACGGGAGCAAGGGCTGTAACTGCAATTACAGTTTTCGAGATTCTTTGCTTTACGGCATTCCATGATGAAATATATCCCGACGTCATGTAACTTACCCCTTTACGCCATTAGCACAGCATTTTCTCCCCCTTTGGTGCAAACGTCAATGATCAATGGCATATTTGTGTCATAACTCCTATGCAAAATATGTTCTTCAATAGTGATGTGAACATGTTGAAACTGGTGCCTCACCTCTACCAGTTAATCACTGGGGTTGACCTGATTTGGCCAAATTACTATCATCCCCACACATTTGCGCATGTATGCGCGCATAGCTCGTTATTCCCTAGTACATAACCCATAAGTCGGGGCGTCGCGCGGCATGGAACATTATATTTTCGCTGCTTATTGCTTACTCGCTGTATTGGCTCTCATCCAGGCCTTTCTGGGAGGTTTGCAGACTTGGGAACACCGCCGATTTGCGCGAAACCGCTTCAAAGATCTTCCCGACTGTCGACCGCGCGGCAAAGCGATGATCTTTGCACCCTGCAAGGGGGTAGATCTGGATTTGAAGAAAAACCTTCAGCGGCTTTTTCAGCAGGACTATGAAGAATATGAAATCACATTCATAGTCCAGACCAGCTCCGACCCAGCCTGTGCGTTGATCGAAGACCTGATGGCCGAGAATCGGCATATTCGTTCACATCTGGTAATCGCCGGTAAGGCTGATGCGCCGGGCGATGGGAAAATTAGCGGGCAGAAAGTCCATAACCTTCGCGTGGCTACCGAGAATCTTTCACCGGAAATAGATTTTCTGGTATTTGTCGATTCCGATTCTCAACCGCGCAAAGAGTGGTTACGGGCACTAGTGGGTCGTCTGGGGAAACGGCAACGTCATAATATGGGCGCCGCAACAGGATATCGCTGGATGGTTCCCGAGCGAGCCACTCCCGCAAACTGTCTATTATATAGTATCAACTGCGGCATAACCACGTTATTGGGTACGAAGAGCAACTATCCGGTCTGGGGCGGCTCGTGGGCCATTCGCCGCGAGACCTTCGAGGCCATTGACCTGCACGACCGCTGGGCCGGAACACTCAGCGACGATCTCGTCGCCACTCAGGTTCTGGCCGAGCAGAATCGTCCTGTCAAATACGAACCGGCCTGCCTGGTAACGTCACCGATCGACGGTAATTTTCGAGAAACCTTCTCTTTCCTGAGACGCCAATACCTGATCGCCCGCTTTTACACTCCGGGCTGGTGGTTCCTGGCCCTGGTCACGATGACCGTTGTCAGTCTAATCTGGCCGGCTAGCATCGCCATGCTCTGTGTTGCGATATGGGCGGGCACGACAGCTTACGGCGACCTATTGTTTTGGTTGCCGGTATCGGTTTTGGCAAGCTTCTACGGTCTAGGCGTATATCGCGGATGGTTGCGTCAAAGCCTGGTCAAGCTCTACTTTCCGCATATGCATAAGCAACTCCGCGGCGCTAGACTTTTCGACATCTTGGCAGGACCGATGGCCTCATGGACTCACTGGGCCGCATTGGTCGCGGCTTCGCTGGGGCGAACCATAACCTGGAGAAACATAACCTACCGTCTTTATGAGGATGGACGGGTTGAAACGGTTTCTCAGTATCCGCTTGAACTCAAGGCCTTCGGTAATACCGCGGACGGCGAACTCGCCGGTGGAACGTATTACACTAAATTGAATGCCACCGAAAATGAACAAAGTACCGGCACGCAACGCGCCGCCTAATTCCCGGGTAAGGAGATCAACATGCAAATAGTCCTTTGGGATACGAGAAAAATGGGGGTATCCAAGGATTTCGCCGGTGGTATGGGCGTGGGGCGTTACCCGGTTAGAAGCGGTATCCGCGACAGATTGATTAGGCATTTCTATGATCGAGATCGGCGCCCCGTGGCCCTGTTGTATGCACATCTGGCAGCCATATTCCGTCAACTCGGACACGAAGTACGATACTTCGAAGACGCTATTCCCGGCGACGCCGACGTATACGTCTTCAATCCCTCGCTGATTACTCTGCAAATAGAACTGGAAGCAATAGCCCAGGCGCGACACAAGAACCCTTCGGCCACGGTTCTTGTGGTCGGGTTGGTGGCATCGGTTATGCCTGAAGCCTTCGAAGAACTGGGCGTAACTGTAGTCAAGGGCGAGGCCGAACAACTGCTATGGACGTTGGATGAAGTGCTCGATCGTCCGGGCGTGGTGGTCAATCTGGGCACAATCGAGGATCTCGACAGCATTCCCTTGCCCGACTGGTCGCTGTTCGGACCGAGCCGTTTTCGTATCGGCTACGATTTCTGGAAGTTCCCCACTGTCTTTATACAACATAGCCGCGGCTGTTCGTTCAAGTGCAACTATTGTCCATACATCGTGCTGGAGAACAACACGCGTTTCCGCAATCCGGAGGCGGTTGTCGATGAAATTCGCCACGACATGCAGCAGTGGGGCTTCCGCTCGTTCAAGTTTCGCGATCCGCTCTTCGGTCTCGACCGCAAGCAAGTCTATCGGCTGGCCGAACTGATCGGAAGACTGCCGCGACGGATTCAGTTCTCGATCGAAACACGCATCGATCTGATGCGTCCGGAGATACTTCGAGTTCTTAAACGAGTGGGATTGACCAGTATTACCGTGGGAATAGAATCGCCCGACGAATCTACCTTGGAACAATACCGTCGCGCTGCCATAAACAGCGACCGGCAACGCGATTTCGTGTCTCTTTGTCGTAGCATGGGCATCCGTACGGTTGCCGGATTCCTCATCGGTTTTCCCGAAGACACCGTATCCTCGGTTCGCTCAGTTCTGAATTATGCCAAACTGGTAGGTCCGACCTACGCCAATTTCAACGTGGTCACTCCATATCCGGGCACGGAGTTTTTCGAGCAGATCAAGGACAAGATCACGGATTTCGACTATAGTCATTACGACGTCTATACGCCCGTGCTCAAGTATAATAACATGAGCACGAAACGCATGGCCGAGTTGCATGGAAAATGTTTCAGGCAATACTATTTCGATTGGTCTTATCTGGCAACCAACGCTCACCTTTTGTGGCCGATTTTGCAACGCTTCAGGATCGGCAGGGCCCAATCGACCGGGGCCGAAAGCGACGTCGCGCACAGCGGCCCGCCTAAACCGAAAACGCCAAGCGGCCTGGAATTGTTCATGCAAAAAAAGGGGCTTCGCAAAGATGGCCCCCATCACCGCAAGACCAGGGCCAAAGGTCGTTCCAACCAGGATCAGACCGATTAGGCTGCAATCTCGTCAGAACTCTTGTTGCGAAAAAGCAACCTGGTTGAGCTAAATCCACCCGTACTTGCCGGATTTGTTGCACGCATACATCTGTGGCCGGCGTATTATATCGCTGGGACGTGTTATCCGGCATGGCAAGCTTATTCTGGAATTCTCCACTGCTGTGTCGGTTTGCCCAACCCGTCAGCTTGACCTAGACTTTCTAGTACCGTTAGGCGCGCTGCGGCATTGTTTTGCCTGCAAGCAATAAAATTTACATACATGCGTGGTCATCGCGCGACAGTTGTGTCGCAACCCAACAATATGCAAAAAACAACGGCGGTGTAGACTATCGTGTCCCCCGATCTACTCAAAGAACTCAGCGGTGGCGAAGATTTACAGCAGTCGTTGCAACAGATACGCGAAGACCGCCAGGATTATGATACGTTCTTCGAAGATGTCTTCAAGCGGCTCGAAGCAACGCTGACCGAAGCCGTTAACGAACAACTTACCTGGGAACAACAACGTTCGCGTAAAGAAGCCGAACTCGCCCAACAATCGGCTGAATTAGAACGGCAAAGCCGAGAACTCGAAACGCAACGCGAAAAGTTCCTGGCCGAGTCTATCGCTGCCGTTCAAGAGCAGTTCCAGTTGCAGTCGCAACAGAGTGCCCAAATAGATCTTTCGGCCGTGGATGAGTTGGAATCACGCCTGAAGGCGACCCTGGAAGAAGCAGGCAAAGAGCGTCAGGCGTTGCAAGAAGCCTTGGCATCGACCGGATCGCAAGCCGACAGGCTCGTGACGGTTGCCGAAGCACTCACCGCCGCACAAGAACAGTTCCAGCAACAAGCACAGGCAAACGCCCAGGCGGATCTCTCCGCCGTTGGCGAATTGGAATCGCGACTGGAAGCAGCGCTGAAAGAAGCCCAGGCTTCTACCGACTCG
>JAFGTN010000410.1 GCA_016934075.1 Pirellulales bacterium | reverse complement strand
TGGAAAACGGCATCCGCCATCGCCAAGTCGCCAAAAAAATCAAGGACATCATTATGCTGTGAGGTCAATTCCGTTTACAGTTTGAGTAATTACAAAAGCCGTCCGTTGCTACAATAAGAAGGCCATCCAAGGAACTGTGAAAAAACCCTACGGGACTTACTTTTCCGCTTCCCAAGAGGGGTTTGCGATGTTGGCTTGCAGTAAGGTCCATGATCTGACGGTTTCGAATAATCCAAGCACGGCTGTCGCCAACACTGGCACCTGAAATTCCATCCCCATTCATTTCGACTACAACGGCTGTAGATTCCCCTTCCCCAATAGCTAGATCGATTTTCTTCAGCGCATCACACCAGGAAGGACACTTTTGTGTTTTTGATCCAAAGTCCTCAACACGATCTATGACAGTCGTGGCTGCAACGTTTCCGTCGCCGGATCCACCGGCTCCGTCCGCAACGACAATTAATACGCTTTCAGGTGTTGTTAGCACTCGCACTTTATCTTGACATACATCTTGATAGCCTATGCCTTAAAAACCTCTTGCTGAAGGCAAGGTGACATCATTTTTATCCACTAAATTTCGGGAAGAACCAAGTATCTAAGAGTTTCCATTATTCTCGTTGTCTGGCTTTTTCGCCTCCATTCGACCTATCTGCAAAAAGTACCGAATAAACGAACTCACTCCGGAAAACTTGAACTTCGCGTCGACATAATTCTCGATCACGTAGAACATGAAATAGTAGAACCGCGCCGACGACCAGACGATCAGGGCGAGCAGGCCGGCGATTTTCCAGCTTTTGGTTTCGTACAGGACCATGCCCGAGGAAACCATCAGGATCGCCAAAAACAACCATCCCTTCAAATAGATCAACTTGGGGTTTTTCAGATCGGCCACGGGTTTCACCCTGCAAATCGCTTATCGATATACATTCTTCTACCTTCAGTTGTTGTAACCTATTACAGACCGGATCCGCAACCCGATAAGATCATTTTATTATAAACAATACCCCACCGGGGACCGGGTATTGTTTGCGGCCAGAACGTTTTGCTATACTGCTTAAGAATCTGGATTTTTGCCCACTTCGCCAGAGGAAATATCAATTAGATCATGTCCGCAGAGGAAAATTCAAATGAGTAAGAATACAACAAAAAATGCGCATCTTCTGATAGCTGGAGTTGTTGTCCTGACGGTGGTTCTCTGTCCGGCATCTCCCGGATTGGCCCAAATCACGCTTGGCGTTATGGGCGACAGCCTCAGCGACGAATATGCCGAGCAGAGCTACAGCTATGCCGACAACTGGGTAGAACAACTGGTCGATGCCGGTGTTGCGGATGCGGGTCCTGTCGCTGTTTCTTCTTGGGGTGAGCCTCGCCGAACCGGATATGAATACAACTGGGCCCGATATGCGGCAGACTCCGGCGATATGATCTCTACCGGACAACACACTGGTTTGGCCGGCCAAGTCGCATCTAAAGGTATAACTCATGCATTGTTGATGATAGGCGCCAACAACTTCGCCTTTTTCGATCCTGTGTACTATGATATCTACAACGGCAATCTCACTCCCGAGCAGATCCAAACCCAGCATATCGATCCGTTGATTGCCGATATCGACACGGCACTGCAAACCGTGACTCCCACCGGTGTGCAATTGATGGTTTGCACCATGCCCGATTATGGTGTAGTGCCCTATGCCCAAAGCATGTATCCTGATCCCGTCAAAAGGGACGCAGTTGCCGCCGCGATATCCGTGGCCAGCGACCAAATCATCGACAAAGCCTTCGAGTACGGCGTTCCGGTGGTGGATTTAGAGGGAATTCTGCTCACGGTATTCGGAACGCACCAGGATCCGAACAACACCTTGCAGGTGGGTGGCGTTTCGATCGACCTGGAATCAGGAGGGGGCGGTGCGACGAACGGCTTCGTGGACGATAATATCCATCCACACACGCTCTTGCAGGGCATGCTCGCCAATTTATTCATCGAAGGTTTCAACAAAGCCTACGGCGACTCGATTGATACTTTCAGCGACCAAGAACTGCTCAACCACGCGGGCATTGGTAACCTCTATGTTACCGACACCCTCGACGCGCAAATCGGAAATTACAGAGACTACATTCTTGTTCCCGAACCTTCCACGCCGATTCTGTTGGTCCTGGGGCTGATATTCATGACTTGCTACCGAAAGCAGAAAGCTTCGTGATTGATTTCGGCCCGAAACTACCTCAGCAATAATTGTTCCCAGCTTCACTTGTTGCATTCTGCGCGACCTCTCCGTTATGAGGTCGAAAATCGGCGTTTTCTGTTTCGTTCGAGGATCAGGTGTTATAAATACATTACGATATATTATACTTGACGACCGTAAGACTCCTGAATTAGAACACAAGTGTAAGAGTTAGCCATTGCGAATAACGTATTGCCCATCATTGTGTGTAGCAATCCGCAACAATAATATTTCGGGCACAACAGTGTTAAAAAGCGTTGACCGGTTTAGCTTACAAGCTTTGTTGCTTGGTTTGCAATTACGTTGTTTTTCCCGGCGTATTTATTGCAAGCGGACTTAAACAATCTAACTCAATCGCAAGGAAACCACTCATGCGAAAAGCGATGGTGATAATGGTGCTGGCATTGGCGATGGGAAATTTTCTAGCGGTTGGAGCCGGCGCCGCGCCGCCGCTGATTAAGGATCTGCCGCTGGAGGTTGTTTATGCGGCGAAAGATACCGTTACGATTGCTACCCAGGACAAGCCCGCCGTGTACAGCCTGGAACTGCCCAGCTTTCCCAAGCGAGAGGGGCATGTGTTGTGTCTGCGGTTCGAGGCGTTTTTGCATCATCCCACGCCCGGCGGCTGGAACCCGTACCTGGGCTTGATGCTCAACGGCAAAAAGCTGGCGAAGTTCACCGGCTTCGGCGAATACCGGATGCTCAAGCGGGGTGACTTCTGCAAAACGACGATTGCAGCGGACAAGGGCTGGTGGGATTCGCGGGCAGGCATGCCGGTGTTGCTCGCGTTTTTCGGGCCGGGCGGGGATGTGCTCGACGAACGTGTGATAAGCCAAAGGGATGAAGGTTACTGGTACATCCTGGATATTTCGGATACAGCGAATTTCATCGAGATGGGCGCGGATGACCGCATCGAAAGCGAGAAGCCCAACAAACTGACCTTTGTGAATACCTTCACGCGCAAGCTGGTGCCCGGCGCGAAGCATTATTCGCCCATGGTGATACGCGACATCCAGATAGGATACCTGCCCAAGGCGTTGGTGGCCAAATCGCGTCCGTCGACGATGTTGAAATTCGATCCGATCACCTCGGGCGCCCAGCTCGCACCGGACGGCGCCGCGCTTAGGATATCGCCCACGGGAGGCATGCAGGTGCGCGTGGGTGGGGACGACTACTTCATCTGTTCGGAGTTCTCATATCCGGGCGAGAAAATGGGCTACAATACCCTGATGCCCCATAAGGCGGATGGGCAGACATCGTGGAAACCGGAAGTGCAGCAGGAGGATGGCTCGATCGTCTTGACAGCGAAAGCCGAAGGGTATGAGCTGAGGCGGACCATCAAGGCGGACGGCTGCAAGGTGAAGGTGCATGACACTATCACCAATACGTCGGCAGAGCCGACGGCCGTCGTGGTGAAACATACGATTGCCGCCACGCGGCCAATTGCCCGAGGCGACTTTCGGGTGGCGGGCACCGATCGGGAGGCGATTATTGGCGGGCTTGCGCAGAATCCCACACTATTCGTGCGCCAAAAGGGAAGCAGCCTGGGCGTGCTTGCCGAAGATAATGTGTTGCGGCGACAACTCGAGGTGGCCCGCCGCGGCAACAGCTTCAGCTTTGCCACTCGTCACTTCGGCCTCAAACCCCGTGAAAAATACTGTCTGCAGTGGACGCTCTATCCGTCGGCCGGCAGGGATTATTTCGACTTCATCAATCAGGTGCGGCGCGACTGGGGCGTGAACTTCACGATCAAGGGGCCTTATGTGTTTAGCGACAAATACATACCCCAGCGCAAGGCGAATATCTACGCGTTCGGTCCGTGGTTCGACTATCACCATGACGGCTCCCAAACCTGGGACAGCTATCGCAAGAAGATTACGCCCATGCTGACCGCTCTGCGGAAAAAGCAGCCCGACGCGGTGCTGATGCCGCTGCTCGAAACCAACCTTTACACGATGGCGAAAAGCAAAATCAAAGGCGGTGATATCCTGCCCGGAAGTGATCGCAAGAAGGGAAAGTATGGCTACATCCTTAACCAGGAGCAGAGCAAGGTGCTGAAGGCGGTGCTGGGTGAGTGGGCCGATTCGGTGCTGCGAACGGCGGACGGGCGGATCGTGGTGGATACATATTATCCCGGTTATCAAAGCAACAAGGAAGATCTGTTCAACCTCATGTTGTATCTGCGGAAGGGCAATTATCGACATCGACACTTCATCAAGCAGATCGACTACCTGATGGACGAAATCGGGTTCAACGGCATTTACATCGACCAGTTCTCGTTGTGCGGGGGCTACGGGCGGCCCGACGCTTTTACGTATGATAAATGGGACGGCCGCACCGTCGATATCGACGATGGCGGGCACATCACGCGCATGTTTACCGACTGCAACCTGGTAGGCGCCGATGCCCGGGCCGACATCATCAAGCACATTCTCGCCAAGGGCGGGCATGTTGTAATCAACGGGCAGTCGACGGTACGAGAGACCAGGTCTCTGGCGGCCTTCAGATTCCAAGAGATGGACAACGACGGCGTTAACCCGTTGAACTTTATGGATGGCAAGCCGCCCATCTTCTACTGGCAGGCCATGGGACACCTGGGCAGCCCGATCATTTTGGGTCTACGACCGGTGCGCTACGGCGAGGAGGGCAAGCAGCGGTGGGCGGAAATCATCACCAAGGGCATCATCACGGCGCTGCGTAACGGCGTGCTCTATTATTATTACACGTCGTCAATACCCGCAAGCGGGCCCGGCGCAGGCGAATACGGCCCCGTCAACCACATGTTCCCCTTCACGCCGGTGGAACTGCACGAGGGATGGCTGGTGGGTCGCGAGCGGACCATAACCTGTGTGTCCGGTGTATATAAATGGGCCGAAGCTCGCGAGCCGAAGTGTCTTCTCTTCGACCTCCACGGCCGGGTGAAGCCCGGCGACTTTGTACTCAAGCGAGTTGGAGACGGCTGGGAGGTTACAGTGAAACTGGACGACTGGAACGAGATAGCGGTGATCGAGTGAGAGATGTAGATGTAGGGTGCGTGCTTGCACGCACCTCCGGAGAATGGAGACTTGGAATGAAAGATAAGCATATTATTTATTGGCTGGTTTGCCCGTACTGGATATGATATCCTGAAGGTTTGGCAACTGGAATCATTTACGGAGTATTCGCATGAAAATCATCTGTCGTATGTTGTTAACACTGGCCATCACCGCCTCTCTGACGCACCCCATGGCTGTCGTGTATGCCGATACCGGCGAAAGCACCCGAGTAACCGATCAGAAGCAATGCGCCCTTGCAGTGGATGGCGGCTATCCCTATCGCAGCAAGAGCGAGTATGTACTGAAAGAATTGGACCTGAAGCCCGGTGACGTCGTCGCCGACATCGGCGCCGGCGACGGATGGTGGGCGGAAAAGATGGCCAAGGCTGTCGGCGACCGGGGCGTGATCCATGCCGGAGAGGTCGTTCAGGAAAAAGTCGACAAGATGAAGAAGAAATTCGCCGATCTGCCACAAGTCAAACCGTACCTATGCCCCGAAGACGGCACTGGATTGAAGAAGAATTCCTGCGACTTGGCCTTTCTTTCGAAAACTTATCATCATCTCGACAAGGAGGGGCAGGTAGATTACCTGCGTCACCTCCGATCCGTTGTCAAGCCGACCGGACGGCTTGTCGTAATCGAGCATTACCGGAAGCTGGCTACCGGCAGAGCAAAAGACCATTCCTGGTCGCCCGGATTGTTGGCGCAACAGGCCGAAGAGGCGGGCTGGATACTCGTTCGCTCGGAGTTGATCAGCGGCACCTACCACTTCATCGCAATCTTTGTCCAGAACGACATGTTCCCGCTCAAACAGCCGAAAAGTGAAAAGTAAAGATAATCACCGGCGATGCGAATAGCATTACAGACCGAATGTTGCCTGCGATTCACATCGAGACTTTCGCTGAATTTATTTCGTTATCCCGGAAAGAAGTACCGACCGTGGGAATAAAGATCAAGTTTGCTTTGACTGCGGCCTTATTGTTGGCCACTCTGTTTGGCCAGCGAACGCATTTGTTCGGCCAGGAGCTGCAATGCCAACAGCAAGGCAAAACGTTCCTGCAATATTTCGACGAACTGTCTTCAGAAGATCCAAAGGTTAGAGAAGAAGCTAATGCCGCTTTGAAAAAGATGGCTTTAGAAGCGAATTCTTATCAATATTCAACGGTCCAGCAGTGCATTAAGCACTTAAAGAACAAGAATGGATATGTACGCATGAGGGCTATAGAAGCACTGGGGGAGATGGGGCCGAAAGCGAAAGATGCGATTCCATCGTTACTAGAAGCAATGCATAATGATGAGCAGAACAGTGAAATGCATGTGATAATGACCTTGGGTAAGATGGAGCCCGAACTCACAGCAGTCCTACCAGAGATTATCAATAACAAAAAAACAAACATAAAAGCTCGGCGATCAGCTGTCCGGGTATTGTGGAAACATGAACCGCATTCCAAACAAACCATTTCCTTGCTCATAAAATTACTAAAAGACAAAGGCGAAGACACGATTGTGCGAGAGCACGCATGCATTGCTTTGGAGGTGAATGGCTCCGAGGCCGAACAGATTATCCCGGAACTAATTAAAACATTCCGGGCCTCAGGTGACGACACGACAGTCCGCTTCCGTGCCGCGTTGGCATTAGGACGCCGGTTCAATAAAGCCGAGGGCTGTCAAAAGGAAGAAGTCATTCAGACTTTCCTGAACGTCCTCCGAAAAGAAAATGAGAAACCAACGGCTCGAGGTATCGCCGCAATGATCCTAGGACAAGTGGATCCAGGCGGCAAACGAACTATTCCAATTTTTATGAAAATCCTCCGGAAAGATGAACAACACGAGTACGTCCTCAGTGGCACAATCCGAGGATTAGAAGCAATAGGCCCCGCAGCCAAAGAAGCAGTTCCGCTATTAAAAGAGATGTTAAAGCATAAGAAAGAAGGAATCCGCAAGCTTTCTGCCGAGGCTTTGGAAAAGATTGACATTAAAGAACAAAAGAAATCCCTGCAAAAGCAATCATCAGACCAGCGCGACGAAGAACGGCCGATACCACCACAGCCAGAAGAAAAGACTCATTTAAAATCGACAAAAACAAAACATATCGATATCAAGCATTACATGAAACAACTGGATGTAGGTAATAGCTTTATTTCCCAAATGGATACTTTGAAGACATTGCGAAATCTGGGACCTGAATCAAAGCAAGCGGTTCCTGAAATCATGGATGCAATACTGGCCAATGACATCTATTATCAAAAACTGCTTGTTGATATTTGGAAAGCTATTGAACCTGAATTTATGGCAACCATTCCAGGGATTTTGCGAGATAAAAATTCGAAAATAAAAACCCGTCGAGTAGCTGTCCGAGTTCTGAAATTTGATAAAACAATTGCTAAGCAAGCCATTTCATTGCTCAAAAACATATTCCTGAATAAGAAGGAAGACGTGGCATTGCGCAGAGATGCATGTGAAACTCTTGGTTGGTTGAGTTCGGATAGTGAACAGGTTGCCCCATTGATGATAAAGGCATTTACTGATGAAACAGAAGATTCGGTTTTAAGGAGTAAAGCCGGCATTGCCTTGGGGTACATGAAAACTAAAGCAAAACAGATTATCCCTTCGGTCATACGGATCCTGCATAAGCGGAGTGAACACCCAGACGTTCGTGTCAGTGCCGTTCTGGCATTAGGTGAGCTCTTTCCGGGGATCTTTGATGAATCACAAAAGGGCGATATTATTCAAGCAATAATGAATATTGTCCAAAATGAAAATGAAGACCAACTTGTCAGGTGTCACGCCGCAAGTGTTTTGGCTGACATTGATCCGGAAGGTAAACAGACTGTTACTGTTCTCCGGAAGATATTTCGCGACAAGAAACAACACGAATGCACTCGCATTGGCGCCGCCCAAGGCTTAATAACTATTGATCCAGAGTTTGATGAAGCAATCCTGTTATTAAAAAAGATGTCGCGGCATAAGAACGAAAAAATCAGAAAGCTTGCCATCGAGATACTGGAAAAGACGGCGTGCCACGATAATGATAAAATCAGCAAGCTTGCCTACGAAGTGTTGGAGGAGATTGAGGGAGACGATCGAGGATTTAAAGATAAGTCCCCAAATAGATAGTAGCTTGTAGGTTTCGCGGTGGATGTCTACGATTGCTCGCCAGCCAGTGCTTTTCGACATCTCTATTCGGCACCGGCTGAAGAAAGAGAAACGGGAACATCACCCATATTCCGATTGCCTTTTTTGCCAATATCTGATGCCCCCTTTGTTTCCTTCCGTGCCTTCTGTCTTCCGTGGAATAATACCGTCTTAACGATCACATTGAAATGTTTCGACCCCCGGCACTTCCAATCAGCCGTGAGAGTGTTGTATAATATGCGGCACCCACAATGCTCATAACTCACCAGAAACCGGAAGCCTCAACATGACAATCCTGCTCAAGACCACGAATTGCAACGTTGCAATCGCAACCGTATTGCTGCTCTCGCTGCTTTTGACTACCGAGACGCGCTCCGCGGAGCAACCCATCAACATCGGCTCACGCCTCGAGCTGTTTGTCGACCGGTATCTGGTGGGCACGATGGATGACGTGGAATTCCAGCTCCACCATCCACAGAAGTTGCCGCTGCCGAAATCGCCTCTCGTCGGCGATTATGCAACGGTCATCAAGGATGGAGACCTTTTCCGCGGCTATTACAGGGCTGTGGACCCGAGCTACAAAGGGAAAAGGGACTATGCGGGCCATATCGGCGAAATTACCTGTTATGCCGAGAGCCGTGACGGACATGAGTGGACGTTTCCTTCGCTCGGTCTGTTCGAGGTCAACGGGACGCGAGAGAACAACGTGATTCTGGCCGGGCAACCGCCGTTCTCGCACAACTTGTCGCCCTTTTTGGATACCAGACCGGGCGTCGATCCGAACGAGCGTTTCAAGGCCCTGGCCGGACATCCGGGCTACGCTCGAGACATCAAGGCCGAGGGCCTGTATGCCTACATTTCCGCGGATGGCCGCGCGTGGAAGAAGGTCGGCGATAAACCGACCATTCCCTATGACAAGGCATGGTCGATTGCCTTCGATTCGCAGAACGTCTGCTTCTGGTCGGAAGTCGAGAAGCAGTATGTCTGCTATTTTCGCACCTGGAAAACGCCTCACGGAAGCTTGCGAACCGTGTCGCGAACGACGTCACCCGACTTCGTGAATTGGAGCAAGCCCGTCCCCATGAACCCGAATCTGCCGGGCGAACACCTCTACACCAGTCAGACGCATCCGTATTTCCGCGCGCCCCATATCTACAT